>CAYUFT010000036.1:0-18815 GCA_964444115.1 uncultured Methanobacteriaceae archaeon | reverse complement strand
GTAATATTGTTACTGACAGTGTAGTGGGTGAAAAAGAGAGAAAAACCTTTGAAGTACTTTTAATGACCCCTTTATCCAGCAGCATGGTTGTTGTTGGTAAAATACTACCTATACTTCTATTTTCACTATTGCAGAGTGCAGCATGGATATTACTATTAGAACTGCTTAGGGTACCCATTTACCACAGCTTACTGCTTTTAGTACTCTTATTCTTTGTAGGATTAATTTTTATCGGATTAGGAGTTATAATTTCCATGCTGGTGGATAGTACCAAAGAAGCAAATTCAGCCATAACCCTATTGCTTTTCTTTGCCACATTTGTACTTTTTGTACCGCTTTTCATGGACATGCCATCTCTACAGGGAATTTTAAACCTGATACCAACAATTATTATGGTTCGCATGACTTCCACGCCGGTTCTGGACCCATTAATTGTCCTATCATTTTTACCGACTATAGCCATTGCTATAGGCATATTTGGCCTTTCGGTTTATTTCTTTAAAAAAGAAGGGGCAATAAGGCTATAAAAAATATGAGATTTAATAGGACCATGAAATTTTCATTAAAGTTTAGTAAAAATGGAATAGGATTCAAAAAGACTTAAATTAATAGAAAAAATTTTTAAAATTTTCATTTAAAAGAAATAAGTAACTAGGGAAATCACTGTCCCAACTACCAGAGGAATGGTTAAATTATCATCAATAGGGCTGTAGGCCTCAGTTATTGCACCAGCAATAGCTCCTGCCAAAGCTGCCAGTAGGGAGACTTGAGTTATGGCTCCTAAAAAGGCTGCTGCCATGAAGGTTAAAGAACCCTCCCATGTCTTTTTTGGATTAAAAATCAAATGATGTTTGCCCCATCGCGTTCCCACAATGGTAGAAAGAGAATCACCTAATGCTAGAGTCAATATAGCAGCATTGGCCACAGCCAGGTTTTGTCCGAAAATTATCAAAGTCAGAGACAAGCCAGCGAAAAAATAAATAAACCCTTTTTCATTGTCATTTCTTCTACAACTGTTTAAAAGCATGGAAAAAAGGAAAATATTTCTTTTTTTATCTATTTTATAGATTATTTCCCCCATTACCGTGGCAAAAATGGCCAATGCAATTAAATAGGGAAGCGATAAAAAAGGCTCCAGAAAAATAAATAAAAGGCCAGATGCGTGTACTAGTTGTCTTAAAGTCTCTTTTTGCATGAATAATTAGCACCGGATTCTATTTTTGAGTATTAAATTAAAATAAATAAAGAAATAAATAAAAAATAATCTCATTAGTCCCTCAATTTTCTCTTTAAAACGTGCTTTAAGCCATAAATTTCTCAATTACTCCATGATAAGCTTCTTGAAGTTTTTCAACTTTCACTTGGGTAAGTTCATCAATAATTAATTCATTACCCTTAACTTCTCCAATAACCGAGCATGTTGCATCAATTTTTTCCAAAACAGCATCAACAGCATCATTTTTAACTGTGATTATGTATCTGGCATGTGATTCAGAAAGTAAAGTCTCAAATTCAGACATATCTTCCCGTGGAGCTAAGGAAATATCCACACTGGCCCCTAAACCACTTTTAATAGCCATTTCAGATAAAGCAATACCTATCCCTCCAGCAGAACAATCATGAATAGCCGTAATATTACCTTCAGAATCATCTTTCAATAAATCAAGAATGCTGTGGGCAGATTGGATTTCATCATCAATCCTTATCTGTGGAGCAGACCCCTGAACCAATCCGTGCACAGTTCTATGGTATTCAGAGCCTTCGAGTTCGTTATAGGTCCATCCAATTACAATAATCTGGTCACCTTCTTTTTTGAAGTCCATAGACCGCACATCTCCAATATTGGCCACCCCCACTACTCCCACAACTGGAGAAGGGTTAACTGTGATTCCCTCAGTTTCATTGTAGAAACTTACATTACCACTGATAACTGGAGTTTCAAACTTTCCAGCTATATCAGACATTCCTTTAACACATTCTTTAAATTGCCAGAATACTTCGGGTTTTTCTGGATTTCCAAAGTTAAGACAGTCCACCACACACAACGGCTCTGCACCCATAGATACCACATTTCTTATGGCTTCGGCCACTGATCCTGCCCCACCATGATAAGGATCCAGTTTTGTGTATATACTATTACAATCTGTAGTTAAAGCCACAGCTTTTTCATCATCTACTCTTAAGACCGCAGCATCGTCTCCTGGTTTAACCATGGTTCGAATTTGAACTTCGTGGTCGTACTGACGGTACACCCAGCGCTTGCTGGCCATGTTCTGAGAGGACAATAGTTTTAAAAGAGCTTCTTCAGCAGAAGGATGCTCTACTTCCACATATTCTTCATTTTTCACTGGTGCTATAGCCGCTCTTTCCACTGTTGGAGGATCTGCTAATAAATTAGCAGGAAGGTCAGCTATTATTTCCCCTTCTTCTTCCACGACCATTAATTTGGTATTGGTTACTTCACCAATTACTGCTGCCGGGAGTTCGTATTTTTTACATATTTCCAGCACCGCATCAATTTGAGAAGGATTAATAACAAAAACCATCCTTTCCTGAGATTCAGAAAGCATTATTTCATAAGGAGTCATTCCTTCCTCACGAAGAGGTATCTGGGTAAGTTTCACCAGGGCCCCATTACCACATTTATCAGCCAGTTCACTGATACAGCAGGTCAAACCTCCACCACCAAGATCCTTAACTCCGGTAACTGGAAGCTTTTCCATAATCTCTAGACTTGCTTCTAAAACCTTTTTCTTAGTGAATGGATCACCAATTTGCACCGCTGGGCGGTCCTCTATTTCAGAAGCAGTGGTAAGTTCTTCTGAGGCAAATGTAACACCATGAATACCATCTCTGCCAGTTCTACCACCCATAAGTAAGAAAACATCGCCTACATTAGGTGCAATTCCTTTTACCAGGTCTTTTTTAGGTACAATACCTGCACACATCACATTAACCAGAGGATTAGATCGGAAATTTTCATCAAATTCTACTTCTCCCCCTACAGTAGGTATTCCCACCCGGTTACCATAATCTGAAATTCCTTTTACCACATGTTCAAAGAGATAGCATGATTTTTGATCTTCCAGCGGACCAAAACGAAGAGAATCTAAAAGAGCTATGGGCATGGCACCCATGGAAATAATATCCCTTAATATGCCACCAATACCTGTTCCGGCTCCACCATACGGTTCTATGGCTGAAGGGTGGTTGTGACTTTCAATTCCCACAGTCAGGGCCAGTTCATCAGTTATAGATACTACTCCAGCATCATCTCCAGGCCCCATTATTATGTTCTCACCTTCAGTGGGAAATAGTCCCAGTACTGGTCGGCTGCTCTTGTAGGAACAGTGCTCTGAGAACATGATATCCAACATACCGTGTTCTAGGGAGTTAGGTTCCCTACCAAGTTTTTCTCTTATAAAATCCATTTCTGAATCAGTTAATGCCATTTTACCACCCTTGACTAAATTAGATTACGAATAATATTTACTTAAATTAATATCTTGTTTCACTATCCAAACTAAATTTTAAATATTCATTCTATAATTTAGTTTAATAAATAGATTAATTAATCTTTTTATGAAATATTTTGAAACTTATTTTAGTTTATTAAAAAATAAAATTAAAGAATAAAACAAAAAAATATGGAAAATCTATGCCTTAAAAATAGACACCGTGAGTTCATGCTCCTCTATTTTCCATTCTTTTGTATAATCCCCTTCTTCTGTATTAAATGATATTATTTCCGCACGAACCTCATGACCAATAAATTCCATTTGTTTTTCCACCAGGGACTCGAATTCACTGCTACAGTCCACATAAACTTTAATATGTGCCTCTACATCCAAATCCATGTCTTTTCTCATGTCCTGAATCCTACGAATAAGTTCCCGAGCCATTGATTCTGAGAGAATTTCAGGAGTAAGCTGAGTATTTACAAAAACACTGCCACCCTCAAATTCAGCACTCACCACATCATCTGGAAGTTCAGTTTCAAATATGACATCTTCTGGAGATAATTCCACAGATTTATCAGCCAGCTTAATAGTAATTGAGCCCTCAGTATCCAGTTTATGTTTTAGTTCCATTCCATCGGCTTTTTCCAGTTCTTTTCCAACTAAAGGTACGTCTTGCCTTAATCGCGGGCCCAAAGTCTTGCGGTTAGGAGAGGCATTTAATTTTAATTGAGGGAATTCAGAGGCAGTTACCACGGTTTTAGTATTAGCTTGTTCCTTAAGTACTGCTTCTAATGATTTTGCAGCCTGGAGGGCTTTTTCATCTTCAGAAACCACTATTATTTCACTTACAGGCCATCGCAGTTTGTAACGGGCCACATCCCTAGCCCGGGCACATGCCTCAATAATTTCACGGGCCACATCCATTTCAGCTTCCAGTTCAGGATTAATAAGCTCAGGTGAGTAATTCCAGTCCAGCATGTGTATGCTCTCTGGATGTTTCATTCTCACGGACCTTACCAGATTTTGATAAATGTCTTCAGTTATATGGGGAGCAATTGGAGCCATTATGGTTATTAAAAGCTCTAAAACTGTGTAGAGAGTATGATAGGCACCTAATTTATCAGGATCGTCTTTTTCCACCCAGGTCCTGCCCCGGATTAGTCTAACATACCATCGGCTCAAGTCTTCTAAGATGAAATGATTGATACTTCGGGTTGCTTTGTGGAAGAAAAGGTTGTCTAGTGCATCACTGACTTCCTGGGCCACAGAATTAATTCTGGATAGTATCCAGTAATCTTCATCCCGTAGTTTTATGTCTTTTTCCGTGTAAAATTCTGGGCTAAAGTTATCCAGAGCCATGTAGGTAGTAGAGAATACATAAACATTCCATAGAATGTTAAACATTTTACTGACATTTTTAAGCTCGTCCCAAACGAATTTTAAATCATCCCATGGCTTGTTGGCCCATAATAGATAGAAACGCATGATATCTGCGCCGTACAGTTCTATTACTTCTCCTGGTTCAACTACATTACCCAGTGATTTACTCATTTTTCTTCCATCCTCATCCAGAGTAAATCCATGCATTAAAACCTTCTGATAAGGAGTTTTGTCCAGAGCAATTACTCCAGTACCTAACTGGGAGTAGAACCATCCCCGGGTCTGATCGTGGCCTTCAGTAATAAAGTCATAGGGGAACCATTCTTCAAAGAGTTCCTTTTCCTGAGGATAATGAAGAGAAGCCCATCCAGCCACCCCAGAATCAATCCACACATCCAATACATCCGGAGTCCTTTTCATGTTTCCGCCACACTTGCAGGGGATGATTATGTTATCCACATGAGGTCTGTGGATGAAATCTCCTTGCAAAGTGTTTCCTACAGCTTTTTCTTTAAGTTCAGCCACGGAACCAACCACAGTAATTTCTTCACATTCTTCACAGGTCCAGATAGGGATAGGTATTCCCCAATATCTCTGTCGGGAAATAGTCCAGTCCCTGGCATTTTCAACCCAGTTTCTAAATCGACTTTCCCCTGCCCAAGAAGGCACCCACTTTACTTTATCCAGTTCAGAGAGCATCTGGTCTTTTATTTGTGTGATCTTCAAGAACCATTGTTGAGTAGCCAGATAAATAATAGGAGTTTTACATCTCCAACAGAACCCGTAACGGTGGTTTATAATACCTGCTTTTAAAAGAAGCCCATGAATGTCCAGATCAGCAATTATACCTTGATCCGCATCTTTCACAAACTGGCCCTCGTATTTTCCTGCCTCGTCCTTAAATAATCCCGCTTCATCAACAGGACAGAATATATCTAATCCATACTCTTTTCCGATTTCAAAATCTTCTGGACCGTGTCCAGGAGCAGTGTGAACACAACCAGTACCATCAGTAAGAGTTACATGGTCACCAGGGAGTATTTTATGTTTAAATACTTTTTGCTGAGGTATTTCATCGGTTAAAGGATGTTTATATGATTTTCCTTGTAATTCAGATCCTTTTACAACTTTAAGAATTTCATAAGGCTTTTCTCCTTCCCCACCACAACAATCAGAATCACCTTGACCTTCTTCAGAATGTGCATTATCCCCATGATCACAATTGCATTCACTGGATCCAAATAAAGAATCCACCAGTGCTTCAGCCATTACATAAACTTCATCTCCCACTTTAACATAGGCATAATCAAAATCAGGATGTACACAAATAGCCATGTTGGCAGGTAAAGTCCAGGGAGTAGTGGTCCATACTAAAACAAATTCTTTTCCATTTTCAGCGACCTCGGGAGTTTCCAGTGGGAATTTTACATAAATAGACGGATCATCCTTATTTTCATAATCAATTTCCGCCATAGCTAATGCTGTTTCACATCTAGGGCACCATGTAATTACTCGAAGGTCATTTACTAATAAATCTTTTTCATTAGCCTTTTTTAAAGTCCACCAGCAAGATTCCATGTATTTAGGGTCAAAAGTAACATAAGGATCATCCCAGTCCATCCATATTCCAATTTTCTGGAATTGTTCCGTCATTACTGCCTTATTTTCCACAGCAAACTCTCTACACTGGTTTATAAAATTTTCAATTCCAATTTCAGTTTCAATCTGCTTTTTGCTGGTGAGACCTAAAAGTCCCTCTACCTTGTGTTCAATTGGAAGTCCGTGGGTATCCCATCCAGCCTGCCGGCGAATACTGAAACCATTCATACTTTTAAAACGCAGATGAGTATCTTTTATAATCTTATTCCAAGCAGTTCCCAAGTGTATACGACCACTACAATATGGTGGGCCATCTAAAAATGAATATTTAGGTTTGTTTTCCCTTAACTGGTTGGTCCTCTGATATATATCCCGGTCTTCCCAGAACTTCTGGACCTGTTCTTCTATTTTTTTAGATTGATATGACTTTTCTGCCTCCTGAATTGGCATACAAACTCTCCTGAAATTTATTAATAAATTTATGTTGTTATTATTAAGTAGTTAAGTTATTAAACATTTTTAAAGTAATTTCTTAATTATTATGAATAATTAAATTTCATTAAAATAATTAAAATTGATAGTTATACTTAGGTTGTGATTATTTATATATAAATTCAAAATTTTTTTAAAAATATTTGATATTTAATTTAATATTTAGATACATATTAAACAATTTTTGATTTAGCATTTTTAATGGATTATGATATGATAATAGTTATTAATTAAACAGGAAATGTAAACATAAAATTCAAAATAAAAAACAGCTAAGAAAATATTATTAAAAAATTCTAAAGACTTTTTTAAAAATATAATATAATGGTGATTATCTGCAAATGAAAAACCATCTTTAAATTAAAAGAATGGTTTCTTAATCACCATCTAAACATGATTACTATTGTTAAATAAAACCCATTTTTTAGAAGGTTCTAAGTTCACCTTTTACTAGCATTTCTGTGATACTAGATATCTCTTCAAGCTGAGTATTCATGATGCTTTCCACTTTTTTCTGCACATCTTCCAATTTGTATCCATTCTGAACAATAATCTGAGAGGACGCCGCTTTAGGTTGGTCAATAGGTTTTCCAATTTGGCTTAAAAGCATGATATGAATCTGATCCACTCCTTCCACAGAACTTACAATTTCTTCTGCCATTTTATTGGATAGAAGGTTGTATATCTTACCCACGTGGTTTAATGGATTTTTACCAGAAGTTGCTTCCATAGACATTGGTCTGTTAGGAGTTATTAAACCATTAGCTCTGTTTCCTCGACCTACAGAACCATCATCCCCCATTTCAGCAGAAGTTCCAGTTACGGTGAGATAATATCCTTTTTCAGATTCACAGGTAGGATCATCTGCAGTGTTAACAAATATTTCCACATCACGGTCAGTATTTTTAGCTGCCAGATCAGACACTATGTTTTTTAAATCATCCTTTACACCGATGTAGGCGTCTTTATCATCCACATATTTGGATACCATGGCCGCAGCCACAGTTAGGGTAATTTTATCATTTTCCCTTAGGCCCATGACCTTTATGTCTTCTCCTACGGCAGGATATTTCTTTTTAAATGATCTGGAATTTAGTAATTCTTCAGTGGTCATTACCAAATGTTCAGTTTCAGAAAATGGAGCGAAACCTACACCAAAAGATGTGTCATTGGAAGCAGGCATCCCCTGTCTTCGGAAAACATCCACCAGGTCTCCAGAACCATGGCCAATCTTACATTCTACCACAGCACAGGTTTCCACATCGAGGTTTATGATATTTTCATTCAAATATTCCTTGGCTGCGGCTATGGCTATTCTATCTATTCCAATTTTTTCACCTTCGTATTCTGGAACTCCTCTTCCAGTTAAAAGGACGTCCATGGGCTTTATTATTTCTCCACCGCCGAATTTAGGATCAGATTCACCCGCAGTAATCTGTACCTCATCAGTATTATGGTGGAGTATGCCTCCGAATTTATCTATATAAGCATTACATAGTGCACGGCTCACAGATTCGGCTATTCCGTCGCTTATGCTATCAGGGTGCCCTATACCCTTTCTCTCAACAATTTCTATGTCTTGCTCCTCTATGGGAGTTTGGTTGAGTGTTTCTACAATTATGTTTCTCATTTAAATACCTCCCAATTATAAACCATGAATAACTTGAGTTAAAGTAATTAAGCTGGTCTTTCATAATTGGCATTTATAGTAGATATGATTTTGAATTGATTATATATAAATATACATAGTTTAATGATAACCTTCGCATATAACTATTGTTATATTCTTCAGGGATATATATTATTAGGAAAGAATAGTTAGATAATGAAATCCATATATCTGAATTAAATAATTAAATCTAACATTTAAATTAGTGTTTAATTAAAATTAACTAAAATTATAGTTCTTCAAATAAATTTTACATTAATATGGTGTTTAAATGAATTCTAAAACTTATTTAGTCAATAAAAGCAAAAATAATAATTTAGGGATTGTAGAATTTGCTGATAGTTTTTTTTCCAGATTTCGTGGTTTAATGTTAAAAAAAGATTTAAAAACCGGCTTGATTCTTAAAATTCCATCCGGACGAGGCAAAAGAGGTTCAGCAATACACATGTTCTTTATGAGAATTTCCCTGGATGTCATATTCGCAGATGAAGACCTAAAAGTAGTGGATGTGGTTTCACTAGATCCTTGGACAACATATACTCCTAAATCAGCGGCTAGATTTGTAATTGAACTCAAAAAAGGTTTAATTAAAGATTCAGAAACCGAAATTGGTGATTACTTGAGTTTAATAATTAAATAATTGAATTATTAATTTTATTTATGCTCTAAAAAATAATCTATCCAATTAATTTAAGTTTTATGAATAAATTAATTAACAAAATAAAGATTAAACAAAATAGAAGTATTAATTTCAAATAGATGATGAAATGAGAATTTAATAATAAAGTAATTAATTAAGTGGATTTCTTTTTAATCTCTGAAATAGCTAGCCGTGCTACTTTTTGAACCACTTCATTTTCATCATCTTTTGAATTTTCCAATTCCTCAAGAGCCCTCTCATCTCCAATCATTGACAAACTAAGGGCACCAGCGTACCTAACGCCAGGACTTTCGTCTTTTAAAAGTTTAATCAAGTTAGGTGTAGCCTTAGAATCATCAAAGGTGCCTAAAGCAAGAGCTGCAGCCTCCCTAACATGGAAATCTTCATCTTCCAGGGCTTTTATGAGTGGATCTATTGCCCTAGGATCTCCAACTTCAGCTAAAAGCTCTGCTGCATCCTCCCTATCATTCCATTCACCATTTTCCAGTTCTTTAACGAGAAAATCAATTCTTTTCATTTCTTCAGCCATGGAAACACCTCATGATAAATAATCTGTGATACATTTAATATTAATTTTACTATTAAAATTTATTATATAATTAAAGATTTCAAATATCCATCCAATTAAATTAAATCAATCCAGCTAAATAAATAGACCTAAAAAATTTAAGAGTTAAATATGAATTAAAACCTGTTCAGGGCTCCTTAAAACAATAACTTCTTCTAAATGAATCAATTTATGAGTATTTTCCACATCCAATTGCCTCATATGGATAGTAATTATTTTACCTCCAGAAACTGCATTGAAAGGGCAGACCTGTTGACAATCCCCACATCCCAAGCATTTTAAGAGATTGATTTCAGTTCCAGGAATTATAGCACCTGAAGGACAAGATACCGCAGCTTCACAAGGTTGACAGTTCTTACATTCTTCTAATTCCAATTTAGAAGGTAAAACTGTTTTTACATCTCCTGCTTCCATATCAACCGGGATTATTAGGGTTTTGACAGCACCTTTACCTGCTTGGGCCACAGCATTGGTAACTAATGTATCTGCAATCCCATGTACTATTTTAGAGATAGTATTAGAAGTAGTAGGCGAAACCACTAAAAGATCGTAGCGTCCCATCGAAAGGCGGCCCGTTATGGGAAAACTGAATTCCTGGTCCTTTTCCATGGCCAATTCCCTATAATAACCACCCGTGACATTTATTACTCTTTCATAAAGGCCATACATCTTTAATACTTCTTCACCAGCTCTAGAAAGCATTATTGTGACTTCGTGTTTTGAAACTATTTTTTCCAGTGCTTCTACACTTTCTAAAAGAAGATGTCCCGCTCCAGTAAATGCCCAAGCAATACGCATGTTTTTTCCTCGATTGTAAATTATTTTAAGTTTCTGTAATATAATATAAATTTAATTAATTTAATAAAATTCAGATTATTAACCATATATTATATTCATTTTATAGTTATTAGTTTAAAAATACCTAAAATGTGATTTCAGTATGTATTTAATTTTTATATTAAAATTAACGTTAAAAATAAACTTAAAATAATAAAATAGAAATTTAATGTGTTTTAAATTTCTATGTATTTGTAGGCCTCATCATTTGAAAAGGCATAATGTACTTTAGTGTAATTACTCATGAACTCAGTAACTTCTTCTTTAACTTTTAAGTTGTCAACAGCTACTTTTTTAATGAATTCAGCCACTTCACTCATTTCAGATTCTTTCATTCCTCTTCTGGTGAGCTCTTGAGTTCCAACCCTAATACCTGATGGATCATCAGACCGGTTAACATTATCCCATGGGAGTAGATTCTTGTTCAGAATTATATTGTTACTTTCCAGGCGTTTTGAAAGTTCTGCTGCTCTTCCAATATCAGAAACATCCATAGCCACTTGGTGAGACTCAGTAAATCCAAGATCTTCACATAACACATTGAATCCTAGTTCATGAAGGTTTTGGGCCAGGACTTGGGCATTTTTGACTATTTGTTGAGCATAATCCTGACCAAATTCCAACATTTCTGCGGTAGAAATTCCTAAACCAGCCACGTGGTGCAGGTGATGATTACTTACTACACCTGGAAAAACTGCTTCGTCAATTTTTTCCTTTAATTCTTCTTTACAAAGGATAATTCCACCTTGAGGTCCTGGGAAGGTTTTATGAGTACTTCCCACCAGAAGATCTGCACCTTCTTTTAATGGGTCCTGGAAGCATCCTCCAGCAATTAATCCCAGAACATGGGCCCCATCATACATTACTTTGGCCCCTACTTCATCAGCAGCCTCACGGGCTTCTTCTACCGGGTGAGGGAATAAGAATAAGCTACCACCTAATAAAACAATTTTTGGCTTAATCTCCAAAATTTGCTTTTTCATAGCATCTGCATCAATATTCATGGTTTCTTGATTAAAAGGATGAGTATGAACTTTTAATCCCCTTATACCTGCGGCACTAACTTTAGCATGAGATATGTGACCACCGTATGGTACTTCCATGGCCATCATAGGATCATTTATATTGGCAAAGGCAAAAAAACAGGCCAAATTAGCTACAACACCAGAAGTTGGTTGCACATTGACGTGTTCTGCATTGAAAAGCTTTTTAGAAAGATCTATAGTTATATTTTCAATACTATCAATGAGATGACACCCTTCATATAGTCTATCGCAGGGAAGGCCTTCTGCATATCTGTGGGACAAATCAGAGACCATGGCCTCTTTAACAGCAGAACTAGTAATGTTCTCACTGGCAATGAGGTTCATACTATTTTCCATCCACTGATTGTGCTCTTTCATAATATTTCGTATTTCTTGAACGTAATTTTGATTTTCAGACATATTTCATCAGCATCCATAATCTATAGTAGGGATAATTCATTCACATTTTAATGATGGTGAGATGGTGGTTATAAATATTCATATTTTGAAAAATTAATGCCTTAAATTTATTAAATTTTAATAATTATGTAATAAAAGAAATGAAGAATTGATAGTTATTATTGTTTAAACATTTTTGCAATAATTGATATTATAGAATAAAATTATGAGAAATAAAATGCGTTTATGTGTAAATTTTAAAATTAAGTAAATTTATATTAAAAAAGAAAAATTTAAGGTGAGAAATTAAATCTCACACTTATTTTGATGGTTCATTAATAGCAGCTTCAATTTGAGCAAATATTTGCTCAGTCTTAAAGTGCTGTTGATCCATTGCTCCGGATGGGCAGGCTGCTACACAGGTACCGCATCCTTTACATAGAGCCACATTTACACTTACTTGTTCATCTGCTCGCTCTATAGCACCGTATGGGCATAGTTCGATACAAACTTCACATCCACCACAAACGTCGAGGTCGGTGGTAGCAATGATAGGCTCAATGGCCACTTTTCCTTTAACCATAGGGATAGCTGCTCGAGCAGCAGCACCAGATCCCTGAGCTACAGCATCAGGAATATCCTTAGGACCTTGGGCAACACCAGCAAGGTATACACCATCAGTTAAGGTGTCAACTGGCCTTAGTTTTGGGTGAGCTTCCATGAGGAAACCATCAGCAGACTTGGATAGACCAATGGCCTGTCTTAAATCTTCGGATCCTTCTGGAGGTACTAAACCTACCCCTAAAACAACCATATCATAGTCGTATTCGGTTACTTTACCTAGTAAGGTATCTTCTGCTCTAACTGTGAGAGTAAGGTCTTGGTTTTCCAGTACTTCAGCAGGTCGTCCTCTGACGAACTTGATTCCGTATTTTTCTTGGGATCGTTTGTAGAACTCTTCGAATCCTTTACCGAATGCACGAATATCCATGTAGTAAAGAACAATTTCAGTGTCAGGCATTTTGTCCTTGATTAACTGAGCGTTCTTCATGGCGTACATACAGCACACACGGGAACAGTAAGGTTTACCAATCTTCTCATCCCGGGACCCAACACAGTGGATAAAGGCCACACGTTTTGGTTTTTCACCGTCGGAAGGTTTGATAACTTTTCCTTCAGTAGGTCCGGATGCATTGATCTGTCTTTCCAGTTCCATACCAGTAATCACATTAGCGTGGCTACCATAACCATATTCTAACTTTTCAGTTGGGTCGTATGGGTCGTAACCAGTTGCTACGATAATGGTACCGAGATCGAGTTCAATTTCTTCTGGTTCTTGATCGTGTTTAACAGCTCCCCGTTCACAGATCTGATCACAGAGTTTACATTCGATACAGTAGTCTTTGTCTATGGTTGCGCATAGTGGTACAGCTTGTGGGAATGGGATGTATGCTGCTTTAACCATACCGATACCTTCATCAAAGTAGTTAGGCATTTCGATAGGGCATACTTCTACACAAGAACCGCATCCAACACATAGGTCTTCATCTATGTATCTTGGTTTTTTCTCAACTTTTACTGAGAAGTTACCTATGTAACCGTGTACTTCTTTAACTTCTGCGTAAGTAATGAGTTCGATGTTTTCGTGTTTACCTACGTCCACCATTTTTGGAGCGAGGATACACATGGAACAATCGAGAGTTGGGAAGGTCTTATCCAGCTGACCCATTCTTCCACCGATGGTAGGTTGTTTTTCTATCATGTAGGTTTTGAATCCCATATCAGCTAAATCGAGTGCAGCTTGAATACCAGCTACTCCTCCACCAATAACCATAGCTTTGTCATTTACATCCACTATAGAAGCCTCTAGAGGTTCCAATAGTCGAGCTTTTGCTACAGCCATTCGAACTAAATCTTTAGCTTTTTGAGTAGCAGCTTCTGGTTCACTTTGGTGTACCCAAGAGTCATGCTCACGTAAGTTTGCAAACTCAAACAAATACGGATTTAATCCAGCTTCTTCAACAGCTCTTCTGAATGTAGGTTCGTGGAGCCTTGGAGAACAAGCAGCCATAACTACTCGGTTTAATCCTAGTTCTTTAATGTCCTTTTGAATCTCTAATTGTCCTGGATCAGAACAATAGTATTTATAGTCGTTAGCGAGAACCACATTAGGTAAGGTCTTAGCGTATTCTGCAACTGCTGGTACATCCACCACACCACCGATGTTTATACCACAGTGACATACGTAAACACCAACCTTTGGTTCTTCATTAGTTTGGTCTTTTTTTTCTTCTACCATTAGATCACCTTGTACAAGTTGAATCTTATGTCTAATATTGAATAATTTAGGTGAATTTAGGTGTATCACTAACACATAAAAAGCTTTCTATCCATAATTTTGAGTAAAGTTTATATAATATGAAATAAAAGAGCGTTTTAAAAGTTTTTTTAATCTATTGGAGGGCATTTAATATAGATAGATGGTTGTTGAAGTTATAAGATACTTAATACAAGCGGTAAAGTAATTAAACTCAGAACTGTACTGAAGAATACACATGATGCAGTAAGTTTTATGTCCAAATCATAAGTAATAGCCAGTACCACACTGAGCATAGCCGAAGGCATGGCTGCCTCAATGATAGTTACAGTCCGTTCTAAGCCACCTAAGCTAAAAACAGATACAATTAAAACGGCTAAAGCGGGTGAAATTAGTAGTCTTACTACACTTACAAACGCCGCATCAGTTAAATGTTCTTTAATTCCTTTCAATTCCATAGAAAGGCCTAAAGATATCATTATAAGCGGTATGGCTGCTCCTGATAAAAAAGTAAGGACATCAGAAAGTACAAAACCAATAGGGAAATTGAAATAATTGGCCATGAGCCCTAAAATTATACCCCATAATGGTGGAAATAGCAGAGCCCTCTTTAAAACATCTCTTTTACTTCCCCCAAAACTAGCTAAAAGGATTATTCCCAATCCAATAAAAACCAGAATAGAACCCAAATCATAAAATATAGCCCTTACCAGACCATTAACTCCAAAAACACCGAGAGCTATGGGATATCCTAAAAACCCAGAATTTAACATTATTACTGGCAGCATTATACTCCAGCGAGTTTTTTTGGAGTATCCTTTCATTTTACCCCATAAATAGGCTATTAAACCAGAAATTAAACCTATTAAAATACAGATTAAAGGTATGGGTATTAAAGAAGGAATTATAGAAATATCAATCCGATATAGGGCCATGAAAATCAGGGAAGGAATGGCTAGATTAACCACGATTTTATTTAGAGATTTAACATCGCCATATTTTAATAATCCTGACCTCCTCATGCCATATCCTAAAAATACCATTATTATTATGGCTAGAATTGTTTCTATTAATTTGAGATCCATTTTAATCACTATATAAATAACATTAAAGTAATTAATTTCAATTTGCAAATATATGTTTATTTAATTCTCTTTTGAAAATTAATTTAATTAATGGTTAATTAATATAACTTAATCAAAAAAATAAGAAAAATAATCATTATGATCTAAAACCGGGAAAATACGTATTAAAAACATGACCCGGATTAAAATTGATTTAAGGATATTAATTTAATATTCTTACAAAATATTTTAATTTTCAAATAAAAAAAAATGTAGAATTAATCCACAATACCTTCCGTAGTGATCTTAAAGACACTTTCACCTTCAGGTAAGTGAGGACTGTCCACCAAACGAGCAATTCTCTTACCAGCTAATCCTTTCTTCAGCCATACTCGATAAGTAGCTGCGTGACCTAATACGTGACCACCGATAGCCTTAGTAGGGCTTCCAAAGAAAGCATCTGGTCTGGCCTGAACCTGATTAGTTACAAAAACTGCTGTGTTATAGGTGTTAGCAAGATTTTGTAGTGTGTGCAAATGTTGGTTCAGTTTTTGCTGCCTGGATGCTAGAGCTTCCCTTCCAACATATTCTGCCCTAAAGTGAGCAGTTAATGAGTCCACTATAACCAGACGAATATTAGTTCCACTTTGAATTAATTCATTAACTTTTTCAGCCATTAATATCTGGTGGCTGGAGTTGAATGCACGAGCAATGTGAATTTTTTGTAAAACTTCCTCCATATCCAGTTCAAAACCAGCTGCAATTTGCTCGATTCTTTCTGGACGGAAAGTATTTTCAGTATCTATAAAGACACATTCCGCATCTAAACCTCCCTGTTCTGGAGGTAATTGGATTGTAACTGCTAATTCATGCGAAATTTGACTTTTACCAGATCCGAATTCACCAAAAACTTCAGTGATAGCCTGAGTTTCTATTCCGCCACCTATTAACTCGTTTAATCCTTCACTTCCCGTGTTTATACGACCAATTTCTTTTCGCCTTTCCATTACGTCTAAAGCTGTTTCAAAATCGATTTGTTCAGATTTTCTGGCTGCTTCAATTACTTTCTCAGCAACACCTTCACCAATTTCTGCTTTAACAGATAATTCTTTAGCTGTAGCTGTGGCCAGCCGCATCATGTCCGCGAATCCAGCGTCTCGAAGTTTTTGGGCAGTTTTTTCGCCTACATTAGGCAAATCTTCTAATTCTACCATGTTTAATCTCCCTTAAATCTTAATTTATTGAATTTTTTGTTTAGTTATGAAAATTTATGTTAATGAATTTTATATTGAATTTAAAATTAAGTTAAATTATGATTATAACTTATAATTCAAATTCAAGGATTTTTTTAGGATTTAAGCGTATTTCTTCATTATATTCATCAAATTTAGCATCGCCGATAACAGTTATATGTAATCCATTTAAGTCTTCTACTTTGTCTTCTAAAGCACCTTCATCTGCACTTTTGGCAATTATATCTGCCACCTCAGGAGTGGTCATGCCCAACAGTCTTTCAGCTTGTTTTCCAAAGAAGGTTACTCTAATTTCTCCAGTATCATCAGCAATTCTTGCAGGAAGCATAAGTAGATATTTTGGCTCTTCCGCAGTTTCACCGCAGAAATCACAAACATACTCTTCTTCTACTGATTCTAAACGGTTGTTACAATTAGGACACCTGTAAGATAATACTCGACCACCAAATGCATCTGTGATTTCTCCAGAAACTTTGATGTTTCTATCTTCTTCATCCAGATCTTCAATATTTCGGGACTGATAAATCATCTCTTCCAGTTCTTCAAATGTGGCTAGGCCATCTAAGTCTTTATCTTTAGCTTTAACCATTTGGGTGTTTCTACCAATACTCAATTCCAGATTGTCATTACGGAAAGTGACCCTAGGATTTTCTATACGCATAGCATCACCAATATTAATTGGAATTTCTGCTTTTTCATCCCACAGAGATGCTCTAATAGCACCAGTATCATCAGCAATTTCCATGGACCGGACAATTCCCGGGCTGCCATCACTTCGTTGGAACTCATTAGGATCATATAAATCAATAACCCGAGCTATTACTCGCACATTACGGTCGTCTTCTTCCAGATCATCAACTTTTTTAGTTGTGTAAATCATTTCTTCCAATTCTTCCAATGAAGGCAATCCTTCTAAATCTTCAGGCAGAGGATTCATTACTCTAGCAGTTTTTCCCACACTGAGATCCACACTATAAAGTCCTAGCTTGGTTCGGGCATTTTCTATTCTGAGAGCTTCCCCTAATTTCAAGTTAGTATGGGCTTTTTCATCCCAAAGTGAAATCTTAACCGCGCCACTCTCGTCGGCCATATCTGCAGAACGTACTAATCCAGAAGTTCCGTCTTCTCTCTGGAATTCTCGAGCTTCACTAATAGATACCACGCGACCTACAATATCTAATTCTTCCCCATCGTCTTCCATTTCACTTATGGTTCCAATTTTAACCGGTTCCAAGTGTTTTTTATACTCTTGAAGAACTTCTCGTAGATTTCCATCAGATTCTGGATTAATAACAATACTAGTATTCCAATTAGTATTCAAACGATATCCTGAAGGAGAGTATTCATCAAATTCAGCGTTTCCACCAGTAATTTTTACTATATCACCTTTATTGATCTCCAAGTTAGTATCATCATTCCAAAGAGTTACTCGTATGGAACCTGTGTCATCAATAATTTCTATTGATTTTACTGATCCAGATTTACCATTAGATCGTTCAAAGGTTATAGGATCCTGTACTTTAGTTACTAGTCCCATCACCGTTACATCCTTTACTTCATGGGCGTCTCCTATTTTTAAAAGATTTTCTTCGGCTTCAGGAACTTCATAATCTCCTTTTATTATCCGTCCCACCCAAGGATGTGTTAGAGAAATTTCATCATTCCTTTTACGGCTTTGAGCACCTAATATTTTTACAGAGTCTCCTTCCTGAAGATCCAGTTCAGCTATTAAATCTGTATCTTTATTCCAAAGAGTATAGCTAATCTTTCCAGTTTCATCCTGAAGTTCTAGAGAAGCTACCTTTCCTTCTTTACCATCTTTATCAAAAGTTCTTATACCTGGAAGTCTTATTATTCTAGCAATTATATTGACTTCCTTGTCTTCTTCAATAGAGCCTATAGCAGTAATTTCCTCACTGTAGTCAGGTAAGTTATCCTCAGATTCTATTTTTTCCAGAGTGGATCTAGGTTGAAGATGAATTTCTTTTCTTCCCCGGTAACCATCTCTTACAGCCACCTTATCAATCTCAATTACATCTCCTTCTTTTATGTTTTTAAGGAGTTTTATGTTTTCAGTCCAGAAAACAACC
>CAYUFT010000035.1:0-19219 GCA_964444115.1 uncultured Methanobacteriaceae archaeon | reverse complement strand
CAGATTTTTCATCATAAGGAATGTCATTAGGAGATAATTCATTTAGCACAGGGTATTTATCTCCCGCAACTTCCATTATATCTGTCATAAATGGGATTCCTAAATTATCAGAGTTTTCTGATGATATAGGGACACAGAATAAGCCTCCGGCATCATTTCTGATGGTGGTCATGTGTTGAGGGGTCATAAACTCAGCGGCCACTATCATGTCAGTTTCCCTTTCTCGATTGTCAGCGTCAAATACTAGAACTATTTCTCCGTTTTTCAGTGCTTCTAAAGCTTTTTGAATCATTTAATCACGACTTTTGAAATTTAAATATTTTTGTTAATAGTTTAAGATTTAGGAGTAATGCTTATTTTAAATTAGTATCATTTAGCTACAAAATAAAGATTAATCTATTGAAATTATCACAGAATCTCCGTCTCGTACATGGAGGGTTTCTCTAACATTTTCAGAGGCAATAAATTCTAAGAATTCTCGGGGGTGATGGGTTTTTGCTGGAAAAATCACGGCACCTTGTAATTGATCTTGAAGAGTGGCTTTTATGAATTCAACATCTCCAAAATCTCCTTCACCATTTACCCGCTGTGCATTTTTTTCACGAATTTCATGAATATTTTCCAGATCTTCTTTCTCAATAAGAATGTTGAAAGTGCCTTTAAATGGCGTAAATCCTAACTTTTCTTGAAATTGATGAACATATATTTCCTGAGACATAAAATAACTGCCTTTTTGTGATCCGGAAGTTACTAATCCTTTTATTTTCATTTTAATTCCTTCTTAATGATTAATTAATATTTAATAACTATTGAAGAATTATTGAAATTATCACTTTACATTTCCATTAATTACTTTATAATTTATTATAACTATCTTTAATATTAACGATTAAACTATTACTTAAATTAATATTTACTTTTTATAAAAAGGAGATTTAATCCCTTCTACAAATCAATGTAGAAAATACCGGGCCCCTAATATCAATTTCTTTATTATTTCCAGTGATATAATTCAAGGCCACATTATCCAGCTGTAGGTTTATATCGGAAAGTGATCGGGCAATGGTGCTCCTAATTTTAATTTCATCCATTCCACTAACTACCATTTCTTCTACTTTGTAGGCGGCCTGACCAGCAAGAGATTCTAAATAACTGATATTAATTGGAATTCCTTTATCCATGGCCTCTTTTATCAGAGGATCATCTAATTTTCCTTCTACAGGAACCCCTACAATGTTGCCTTGATAAATGTAAACTTGATTTTTAGCGGCAGGCCCTAAAAGTCGGGTGTTGGATTCTTCTTCTACGGCTTTTAAAGTAATATTTTTACCTAAAAATTCTCCAGAGAATATAGTAAACTCACATGGTGATTCTACCGATGCATTTTCACTCCAAACCGAAATTATATTCTCCATAAGGGCTTTACCTTCTTCAGTGACAGGATAATAATTTATACGCAGCATGGTGGTCAAATCACGATCACTGAGTTCCCATTTACTATATATTTGAGGATAAACCATTTCTCTAATGTCATTGGCCTGATTCAGGACCATAGCCATTCTCTCAGCACCTACTCCCAGGTTCATGACCTCTTCATCGATACCGTATTTGGAAAGGGCAATAGGAGAATACAATCCGAAGGTGGCGATTTCTATCCATTCTTTTAGCTTGGGGTGGTATCCATAAACTTCGGTCTGGGTTTCAGGTATATAATATTTGGATTTTTTTTCATCAGGAATGAATTTAAAGTTGGAAAAACCAAAATATTCCAGTAAACTTTCAGAAATGGCCTTACCCATATCTAGAGAAACTTCTTCATCTACTACCACACAGGAAGCAGAATGATAGGTCATCAGATGGCTGGAATCTTCTCGCTGTTCTCTTCTAAAACATCTATCAATAGAAAATAATTTTAAAGGTAATTTAGAATGATTATGGGCATCTTGTAAGGATATGAACCATCCTGATGTCATATGGGATCTTAGGGTGGTTCGGCTGGATATGGGTTTCAATTCATGTATTTCGGGAAATACCTTCTCCAAAACTCGTAGGCCCACATGGTCTTTCACTTCCAGAGAGGCAGAAACATCATGCACCAGATCGTCTCCTTCAACATCTCCTTTTTTATACCCTCTAAAAACATCCTGAAGGCCTTTCAAACGATCTTCATTAACTTCAACACCCAATTTTTCAATTTTTTCTATTTTATCCATTCCCAAACCAATATCTGGTCTAGGTAGGCCTGCCAAGTAGAAACAACGGTCAAGAACCGCGGGGGCTTCTGGCCCAAACTGCTTGTAAACATGTTCTTCTTCCACAAAAAGAGGGTTTATAGTTTCCTTAAAACCTAACTGTAGATAGGCCTGTCTTATCTGCCATATGGTGTCGTATAAAACGTGTGATTTTCCGGTGGTGAAGTGTAACCGGGGGTGCTGCTGGTCATGGTGTGGGGTTTTTAATAATTTTCCACTTTCCATCCATGCCTTTTCAAAATCTTTCTTAGCCAGCTTTATAATCTTTTTTTTGTCCAAATTATGCCCCCAAAATCATTTTTGAGTATTTGTGATCTATATAATTTAATAATTCCTAGTGGATCACATTAATTATTTTTAAATTAATAAATCTTTAATTTTAAAGTTAATATTAGAACTGTTAATAAACTTGTATTTGATTTATATGGTTCATAGCTATATTAATTTTTTAAATTCTTACTAATCGAATTATTTTTATTTGTGTAATTTATTAAATTTCAGATTTAATTCTATTAATTGTACCATTAATATCTAAACTTTAGTGTTAATTTAATTTTGATTTAGCGTTTTATTTCATAAAATTATAATAATCATAATAGTCAATGAAAAATCATGGAAAGCGAATTTTATAAATGTGATGTGCTTATTATTGGCTCAGGAGGCGCTGGCTGCAGGGCCGCTATAGAAGTTTCTAATCACAATTTAAAACCTATAATTGTTTCTAAAGGATTATCATTTAAATCAGGATGCACAGGAATGGCTGAGGGAGGATATAATGCTGCTTTCGCCTATGTGGATGGTGAAGATAACACTAACATCCACTACGAAGACACCCTCAAAGGGGGGGGATTCATTAATGATCCTGAACTGGCCAGAATCTTGGTGGAAGAATCACCCGAACGGCTGGTTGATCTGGAAAATTATGGGGCCATGTTTGATCGCCAGGAATCTGGAAAACTTGATCAAAGGCCTTTTGGTGGCCAAACATTCCGGAGGACCTGTTTCCAGGGGGACAGGACTGGGCATGAAATGATAACTGCTCTTAAAGAAGAAGTTATTCGCCGGGAAATCACTACTCTGGATGAGATAATGATCACTGCCCTTATTACGGATGAGGATCGGAAAAAAGTCCAGGGTGCTGTTGGTCTTTCCCTAAAAGATTCTAAAATAATCGTCTTCCCGGCCAAATCCACCATACTGGCCACGGGCGGAGCAGGCCAAATTTACCCGGTTACATCAAATACAGTTCAAAAAGGCGGGGATGGTTTTGCACTGGCTTGGAATGCTGGAGCAGATCTAATTGACATGGAACAAGTGCAATTTCACCCCACAGGAATGGTTTATCCCGACTCAAGAAAAGGTGTTCTGGTTACTGAGGCTGTAAGGGGTGAAGGTGGAATTCTTTTGGATAAAGATGGTAATAGATTCATGGGCAATTATGACCCTCGTATGGAACTGGCCACGCGTGATGTGGTGGCTCGGGCTATTTACAATGAAATTCGGGAAGGAAGGGGCACTGAAAATGGGGGAGTTTTCCTTGATGTCACTCACCTTGATCCAGAAATTATAGAAGAAAAACTGGAGACTATGATACTACAATTCCAGGATGTTGGTGTGGATATTCGTAAAGAACCAATGGAAGTAGCCCCCACGGCTCATCATTTCATGGGTGGGGTGAAAATTGATGAAAATGGCCACGGCAATGTGGAAAATCTGTTTGCTGCTGGTGAGGTTACAGGGGGCGTGCATGGGGCTAATCGTCTAGGTGGAAATGCACTGGCTGATACACAGGTATTTGGGGAAAGAGCTGGCAAATCAGCCGCTGAAAATGCTTTAAATTCTGAAAATGGAATGAATCTGGCCTTTGTAGAAAAGGAAAAAAAGAGAATTGAAAGTAAAATTCAGGAAGGCGATATCCCACCTCAACAGCTTAAAAAAGAACTTCAAGAAACTATGTGGGATAATGTAGCTATTATACGCAGTGAAAATGGTTTAAGAATGGCTCTGAGAACTATAAGTCAGCTAGAAGGGCAATTAAGTAGAATGAATGTTCCTGAAGAATCTAAGTTCAATCGCTACTTGCAAGATGCTCTGGAAGTGGAGAACATGATTGAAACAGCTAAAATGGTTATTACATCTGCTGTTTTAAGACAGGAAAGCAGAGGTGCCCATTACCGTGAAGATTTCCCTGAAACCAGGGATGACTGGAAAAAGAGTATTGTTTTAAATAGAAATGGGAAAATTGGTCTGATCAGTCGGGTTTGATTTTCAATTTTTTTTATTTTTATAAATTTAATACATTTTATAATACTATTTTTAAAAACTCATTTTTGTTTCTTAAATCATCTAAAACATAGTGAGCCCCACTAGTTAGTAATTCATCCTTTGAATATTCTCCACTGGCCACACCAATGGTCAAAATACCTACTTTCAAACCAGCGGCCACATCTAGAGGTGTATCTCCCACCACAAAAACATTATTTTTATTTCTCACAAACCCAAAATCATTTTCTGCTCTTTGAATGGCATTTAAGACCAGATTTGCTCGATAATAACTATCACTTCCAAATCCCCCTAATTTAAAATAGTGGCCTATATCCACGTGATTGAGCTTGGAATAGGCAATAGTTTCTATATTTCCAGTTAAAAGGCCCAGTAACACTTTTCGATTTTCAAGCTCTTTTAGTAGTGGCACAGCCCCATCCATTACTTTAATTTTATCATACTTTACATTAGAAACAAAATAATTGGACAGCAAACTAAGAAAATCATTTTTAAATGGACAGATGTCATTTTCATCGAGGCCTTCTGCAAGTAAAACTTCATGCATAATTTGGGGATCTGTCTTTCCATGATAGTTGATTACTTCCACCGAAGTATCCACTCCATAAATTTTCTTAAAGGCATGTATAAATGCCTGGTGATGACACTCTGAACGGTCAATAAGGGTTTTATCAATGTCAAAAAGTACTAATAGATTCATATTACGTCCTAATTTTAATTTTGCCGATTTTATTAATAAAAATAAAAATTAAAATAAATTAAATTTTAGAAAGCATCTCTTCAGCAGCATTCTGGGCCATTTTAATTATTTGTGCTTCAGGAATGCTTAAAACTTCTCGATTTTCCATTAATATATTTCCATTACAAATGGTAGTATTTACATCGCTACCACGAGCGGAATAAACTAGATGGGATAATGGATGTCTAAATGGTGTTAAATGAGGTGCTTTAATGTCTAAAAGAATCATATCTGCTTTTTTACCCACTTCAATAGTTCCAATATTCTTTTTCATTCCCAGAGCATCGGCCCCATTAACCGTGGCCATTTCAAAGGTTTGCTGAGCATTTAAATAAGTAGGGTCCATATTATGGATTTTTTGCAACAGTGCAGCCAATTTCATCTCTTCTAACATGTCTAGATTATTATTGGAAGCAGCACCATCGGTTCCCAAAGATACACAAATTCCTTTTTTAAGCATTTCATTCACTGGAGAAACTCCTGAAGCTAATTTCATGTTACTGGCTGGATTGTGAGATAATTTAACTCCCCTTTTTTTCACAATTTCTATTTCAGCCGGAGAAAGGTGTACAGCATGGGCGGCCAAAACATCCTTTCCCAAAAGGCCAATTTCATCTAGATATTCAAATGGTCGTTTACCATGGGCTTCTATTACTTGTTGAACCTCGTATTCCGTTTCAGCTATATGGATGTGTATGTGATTGCTAAATTTATTGGCTTCCTTTCTTACTCCTTCTAAAAGTTCTTTAGAACAAGTGTATGGCGAATGAGGCCCAAAAGCTACGGTTATTCTTCCCTCAGCAGTGTCATGACATTTTTCAATGAGGCGCTTGCTTTCCTTGAATTCTGCTTTTCTTTTTTCTTCATCACCTAAATCAATCATTCCATGGCTTAAAACGCCTCTTAGCCCGGACTCATCCACGGCCCGGGCCACATCATCCATGAAAAAGTACATGTCATTAAATGTAGTGGTTCCAGATTTTATCATCTCCACACAAGCCAGAAGAGCACCAGCATAGCAGTAATCTCCATTTAAATGAGATTCCATAGGCCATATATGTTCATTTAACCAAGTATCTAGTGGTAAATCATCGGCCAGGCCCCTAAGCAAAGTCATGGAGAGATGGGTATGGGTGTTAACCATTCCAGGCATTAAAATCTTATTTTCAGCATTTATAATTTTGTCTGCGCTGTTAAAATCAATTTTATTGCCAATTTCAATAATTTTATCATTTTCTATCAATACAGATGCTTTATTATAATTTTCACCCAATATTTGAGCGTCTTTGATTAAAATAGTCCGGGTTTCCATTAATGCCGCCTCTAAAAAAATTTTATTAATATGTCTTATTTTGATGTACTAATATTTTATTGAATATGTTATATAATGGACTAATCCATGATTAGACTCTATTTAACATGTTATTAATTAAAATGATTCTAATTTAATCTATAATTCTTTTTAATAAATATTAATGAGCTTTTTATTCTTTCAATGACCATTAAACTCTCTGCTTATATATTAGTTCCTCAAAAACTACTCTAAATTCAACCCCATTCTCATTTTTAACTTCTAATACTCCATCGATTTGATCAACTAAGTTCTTTACTAAATATAGGCCTAAAGTGTGTGAGCTTTTAAAGTCAAAATCTTCAGGAAAACCTATTCCATTATCTTTAACAATTAATTCATATTTACCATTTAACTTATGGAATAATATCTTTATTTCTCCATCACCTGATGGGAAAGCGTGTTTTAGACTATTTGAAACTAGTTCATTTACTATTAAACAACATGGAACTGATGTTTCAATATTCAAGTAACCATCTTCTAAATCCGCCCATAAAGTTATTCTTCGGCTGCTGGCAGAGTGCTGTTCAAATAGATAATGGGTCAATTTTTGTATATATATCTTTAAATCCACTTTTGAAAGTTTTTCAGATTGATATAACAATTCATGGACTATGGACATTGTTTTTATTCTATTCTGGCTATCTTCAATAAGTTCCATTGGATCTACATCAGAATCCCAGTATTTTTGTAGATTAAGAAGGCTGGAAATTATTTGCATATTATTTTTAACTCGGTGGTGAATTTCCCTCAAAAGGGTGTCTTTTTCTTCTAAACTGTCTCTTATTTCTTTGTCAGCATCTTTACTATGAATAGCCAAGGCATAAAATTCACCAATTCTAGTTATAGTATCTATATCTTTTTGAGAATAATCTCTAGGAGAATTAGCAAGTGCAATTTGCCCTACCAATTTTTTCCCGGAGAAAATAGGTACTGATAGAAAATTTTCTAATTTAACATGTCCTTTAGGAGTTCCTGCCGATGATTTGTGGTCTTGAGGGGAATTTGTAAAGAATGGTTTACTTGTATTTAATGAATGGCCCCAAAGTCCATTATATTTCCCATCTCTTCCTTTTACAAATTCAACCCTTTCTTCTTCTATCATTACTTTGCAGTTGGGCATCATTTTGGTTAAAGTATGGATTATGTTATATCCTGTTTTTGGATCTATGGAAGAAACATAGCCCTCTTCGCTTCCGGTTAATTCTTTTGATTCTTTTAAAATTACGGACGCTACATTGTCTATGCCTGAATCAGGTGAAATAATTGGGGCATATATTCGTGCTAGAGATTGGTTAATTTTTAGTTCTTTTCTAAGATCAATGCGCGATCTTTTCCTTTCAGTTATATCCAGTACCGACACTAAACTCTTTTTAGTATCTGGAATCATAGCTACACTCATATAGGCGTCTTTGATAGTACCTTTTCGATCTATTAATTGGGTTTCATAGTTTTTAGGCGCTTTTTCAGGATCTAATCTACGCGACTTATGGTAATTTTCCATCCGTTCTAACTGATCTTCCACGAAGAATTCAGTCCAAGTCATTTTATTTTCTATTTCTTCTTTAGAATAACCAGTAAGTTCACAAAATTCTTCATTCACCAATGATAAAATCATATTTTCTTCACTGATGGCGGTGGCTGTGCCAGTATTTTCAAAAATAGCTTTGTATTGTGTTTCTGAAATTTTTAAAGCTTCTTCAAATTTTTGACGATCTACAACTTTCCAAACAGCATCCATAAGTAATTCTAACTGAAGTAAATCTGTTTCAGTGTAGTCTTCTTCTTTATTGGCTACACCAACCACGGCCACAATTTCATTTCTACTAAAAACGGGTAGGGTCATGTATTTATATAATGGGGCGTGACCTTCAGGATAACCTTTTTTAAGAGGATTGGGGCCCTGGAAATCATTTATAATAAATGATTCTCTTTGTCGAACAGCTTCTCCCCAAATGCCTGTTTTTTCCAGTTCATAGACTTCTGGGACTTTTTTAAATGAACATTCTTCCATAACTCCTTCGGACCATGTATTCAGAATGAATTCTTTTTTATCAGGATAATAATGGTAAATATAACCTATTTTACTTTTAGTAAGTTTAATGGCTTCTTCGAGAGCATAATCTAATAAATCTTGTACTGATTCTGGATTATACTGTAATATTCTAACTAAACTTTTTAATCTCTTTTGATTAAGATTAATTTCCTCTTCTGCTTGCATTTGCTTAGTTAAATCTTCATAAACAGCTACTATTTCTCCAGAAATCAACTTATAGATATAATTTTCACGCCAACCAGAGACTCTTTCATCTTCATAAAATGAAACTGGGAACTTTTCGGGTGTTCCAGTTTTCCAAACTCTTTTAAAAGCATCTAAAATTCCAAATTCTTCAACACTGGGGAAAACGTCAGTAAGATTTTTACCAATCACTTCTTTTCTATTCACTTTTTCTATCTTAGCACCGGCGCGATTGAAATCTTTAATTATAAAGTTTTTTCCATCATCTATTACGTCATAAACTGCTACAGCGGTGTTTATATTTTCAAATATTCCTCTATAAGCTTCTTGAGAAGCCCGAAGTCTCTTTTCTCCATCTTTTAAACCAGTAACATCGCTAATAACACCTACCAGATATTTTTCTCCAGTTTCATCAGTATAAACAGTTTTTTTGGTTATTATATTCCTTACGTCCCCTTTTGAAGTAGTAATTTCTTCTTCATTCACATTTTCCTGTTCATTGGCAAATGCTTCTTCATCTTTTTGCCAGAAAATATCTGCTTCGTTTTTAGGGAAGAAGTCATAATCTGATTTTCCAATTAGTTCTTCTTTAGAATAACCTATAAATTCCTGGAAAGCTTTATTTATAAGAATCCATTCATGATTTTTATCTTTAACAAAGATGGGGTCTGCTATTGAATTTAGGATGTTATATAAGTAGTTTTTTGATTCCAGAAGCTCTTCTTGAGCCTTTTTTTGGTCAGTTATATCAGTTATAAATCCTTCTAATGCTAATAATTCTCCTTCACGGGAAAAAATACCTTTTCCATTTTCTAAAACATGTTTAGTAATAGAATCTGCAGTAATTATTCTATAAAATAGTTTGAAATCTTTTTTTTCTGCTAATGCTATTTGGACTTCTTCCCAGACTTTTTCATGGTCCTCTGGATGAATTAAAGAACCATAAGAAAGTTTTTTGTTTCCATTTAAATCTTCAGGAGCATAACCTGTAAGCTCTAAGCAGCCTTTGCTCACAAATTCCATAGTCCATTGCAGATCGTTTTTACACCGGTAGGCCATACCCGGTAGATTGCCCATTAATGTTTCTAATGTTCTCTGACTTTCACTTAAATTTTTTTCTAGTTCTTTTTGTTCACTTATATCTAGGTTAATTCCAATTATTCGAGTAGCAATACCATTTTTATCAAATTCATTTCCTTTAGCCAAACCTAAAATGCATTTCTCTGCACCATCTTTGCAGATCACCCTATATTCTATTTTAAATTGACTTAATTTATTTTTAAATTGTTTATTTAGGCTTAAAATGGTTTTTCCACGGTCATTGGGATGAATAATTTCGGTCCAGGATTCATAATTGGCCGGGAATTCTCCAGTTTCATAACCAAACATTTGATAGTATTCTGGTGAAAAATAGGCTTCTCCAGTGATAATATTCCAGTCAAATAAAGCTGCATTAGCTCCCTGTATGGCCAGATTTAAACGTTCTTCATTCAGTGATAATTTTTCCTGAATTTTCTTTAAATCAGTTATGTCTATGGCTGATGCTATCCATTCTTCTTTTCCAGGTACTGGAACAACTGAAACATACATATTCAATGGGGAACCATTTTTTTTTATAAAACAAGATTCATATTTTGAAGGAATTGTAGAATCTCCTGATTCTCTTTTTTGGTGGTATTCCCTCATTAAATCCAAGTAATTTGGATGTACAAGATCCATCCACTTTATTTTTCCTTCAACTTCTTTTTTAGAATATCCCGATACATTTTCCCATTCAGAATTAACCATTAATATTAGTCCATTATTATCAAAAAGTATACTAGCAGAGCCTGAATTGTCAAAAATAGTCTTGTATCTCTTTTCTGATTCTATAATTAGTTGTTCTGATATTTTTTTATCAGTTATATCTCTGCTAAATGCGGCTAATTTTTGAACTTCTCCGTTTTCTAATATGGGGATGATGCGGTGTTCAAATATGATTCCATCTCTCTCATCTTCAAATTCAACTGGTTTCTTTGTTTTAATAACATTTTTAAAATTTTTCCAGCGTGATTTTGCAAGTTTAGGATTTATAAATTCTTTAAAATGAGAACCAATAAGTTGTTTTTTATCAAATCCTAATCTTAGGGCAGCAGCTTCATTTATATCTAAAATAATTCCTTTGGTATTAGTTAGAAAAACTGAATCATTGGAAGAGTTTAGTAAGGCTTTAGAAATTGCATAGCTTTCTTTCAATTTTTTATCATTTTTGCTTTTATAAATTGCAAGTTCAAGAGCATATTTAAGCTCATTAGGATCATAAGGTTTAATCAAATAACCATAAGGCTGAGTAAATTTGGCTTTTTTGACTGTAGCTTCATCAGAATGTGCAGTCAGATATACTATTGGTATATTTAATTTTATTATCTCTGAAGCGGCGTCTATGCCATCCATATCTCCTTTTAAACTAATATCCATCAAAACAAGATCTGGAATTATCTGAGAAGCCTTATCTATTGCTTCCTGGCCTCGTGATGCAACATAAGGAACTTCATAACCCAATAATTCTAATCTCTTCTGGATATCCAGGGATTCTATAGCATCGTCTTCTACGAGTAATATTTTAAATGGGGACATAAAAACCTCTTATGCCGAATTGTTAGCTTAATTTTACTACAAATAGGATGTTGATTTAAATTCTTGTTATATAATCTAAAATTATTACTATTTAAAATATTCAACTAAATACTTTTAGCAACATAATATTTTATCAATAATACTGTTATAATATAATATCTGATTATTAATTGGGTGAGGTATTAAAAGAATTTAATATGATGAATAAAATTAATGAATTAGATAAAATAAATGGTAAATTGAAATAGAAAATCGAAATTTAAATATATAAATTTTAAAACTTTATGCTTTGACTTTAACTAAATCTTAATAATTCCATAGATATCATTTATTAAATTAATGGACCATTATTTAACCTGGAGGAGAACATGAAACTTAGAATAGCTATCCCATCTAAGGGAAGAATCAGCGAACCTTCTGTAAAACTTTTATCAAAGGCAGGGATTGGATTAAAAGATACTGCAAATAGAAAACTTTTCTCAGATACTTATCATCCAGATATAACTGTCATGTTCACTCGTGCTGCGGATATACCTGAATTTGTGGCTGATGGAGCAGCAGATATGGGAATAACTGGTTTAGATCTTATTGAAGAAAAAAATGTACAAATAAGGTTACTAGAAGATCTTAATTTCGGAAATGCTAGTTTAGTTTTAGCAGTTCCCGAAGATTCGCCAGTGGAATCATTAAGTGATATAGAATCTGGAACAGTAGTGGCCACAGAGTTTCCTCACCTCACGGAAAGCTATCTTGAAAAAAATGGCATAACTGCTAAGATAGTGGAAATGAGTGGTTCTACTGAGATTGCGCCTTTTATTGGGGTGGCAGACATAATAACAGATCTTACCAGTACTGGAACCACCTTGAAAATGAATCATCTTAAAATAATAGACACTATTCTAGACAGTTCCATTAAATTAATAGCCAATCCTCAAAGTTACAATGAAAAAAAAGAAATAATTGAAGAAGTCCGCACGGGAATTAGGGGGGTTATGGATGCTGAAGGCAAAAAGCTCATAATGCTTAATGTGGATGAAGGAAATCTGGATCAAGTAACTCAAGCCATGCCGGGTATGACTGGACCTACTATATCTAAGGTACTTTCCAGTGAACATGTAGTAGCTGTTCATGCTGTTGTTGACGAATTTGAGGTTTTTAAACTGGTTAATCAACTTAAAAAATTAGGGGCCCGGGATATTCTGGTAGTGCCTATAGAAAGAATAATATAAACATATTTTAAGCATTATATTAAGTTTATATTATTTTTAATACTCTTATTCTTTTTAATTTAAATTTTATTCGTTTAAAATAATTAATTCGATAATTATTCTGGTGATAAACGATCCAGTTTTATTTCATATTCTTTTTTCAAGCTTATAATTAAAAATACCAGGGTTGAAATGAAAAGGAGAATAAATACGCCTACAATGGCCAAATCTTCTTTTTGTAAATAATATCCTGGACTGACAATTAATGTGTAAAGCAGCATTCCCATGGCCACTAGATTAAGATTGTAGCCTATCTTTATCTTCTTTAAAAGGCTTATTCCCCCACCTATTAAGAGAACTGCGGTGATAAATTCTGCCAGCAAATGTAGCATAATTTCAGCAGGTTCAGTGGCCATTTCTGGGACCTGACCAGTCAAAATAAACATGCTCCAAATACCTATCATTAAAATACCAATAAACAGTGAATAAATAGCAATGATGTTTCTAATTTTCATGATTATCACATATCCTGGATTTAATTCTTGTTATTAAAATAATTAATATTTTAAATTATCATGAAATAAAACTAAGACATTTTATAGACTATTTTTAAGAATCTTAAAATTAAAAATAAATAATTTAATGTTAAATTAATTTAAGCATTTTTCATGCTCCAGGGCACCCACAAAGCTACTGTAATAGCTCCAATTATTACTACGGAAATTATAAATGCTGCAATATTCTGGATAATGCTGTAACTTTCGGCATAGAAAAATAACCACAGTCCAAGTGATAGTAACCATAAAAAGCTAATTATAATTGTAGCATACACCCGATTAGTTTCTGGTTTTTTACCCATTTATTATTCCTCCCTTTGAATTCCATTTAATCTAAAATTAATAAATAAAATAAATTGAACATTTTTTAAATATTCTAAATTATAAAAGTTGTTTTCCTGTTTATTCCATGAAAATGGCCGGCTTGTAGGGCATGGCATTTTTGGCCTTAGCTTCGGGATCATAATCTGCGTCCTGATGAATAATGACCTCAGCTCCTACTTCTCCAGAGATGTAGTCCACAGAATCAGAAAGTATCTGGTACTCATCCAGTTGACCCACGTAATTAATACGGGTCATTTCACGGCTGATTTTTTTAGCAAAATCGGCAATTTCCTTTTTATTATCGTGCACATTCTTCTGGACAGATTGGCCCATTATGCGACCAATATCTGGCCTTCCAACTTCTCGAGCTATGTCGAATACATTCCATTTCCATTTTGGGGCTAAATAAACATGTATTTTCTCAGGTTCCACATCTACGATTTTTTTAATTTCAGAAATGTCTTTTACCAGGCCCTGGATAATTTCTTCAGCTTTCTGAACCTTTTCATCTACCAAATCTGGATTATATTGGGGCCATGGGGCTTCTGATACAAATCCTTCTCCACCATACTTCTCCCAAAGTTCTTCTGAGGTGTGAGGTGTGAAAGGGGCCAGTAATCGAATCCATGCTTCCAGCACAGTAGCCAAAACAAGTGAAATTTCAGGAACTTGTTCATCATCATCCAGATTAGATTTAATTCGGTGGAAATAGTGGTCCAGATCCTTTTTAAGAAGGAAAAGAGAATCTTGAACTGCCTTTCTGGTCTGAAATCCTTCTAATGCTTCAGTAGCATCTTTTATTCTTAGATTGAGCTGACCTAACATCCATTTGCTGATAAAGCTTTCAGGAATGATATCAGATTCAGTTCCCACTTCATTGATATAAAGTGGGCCACTGTGAATCTCCTCCACTTTCTGAGCAAATTCTACAAACCATTCCAGTCTTCTCTTTGTTCCTTTGACTTCTTTTTCTCTCCAATCAAAGTCTTGCCATGGTTCAGCAGCAGACATTAAAAAGAGTCTTACCACGTCGGCTCCGTGATTGCTAATGGCATCTGAGAGAAGTATTACGTTTCCTTTAGATGATGACATCTTGTGGCCTTCTAAGAGCCCCATTCCAAATACTACTATTCCTTGTGGCCTTTTATCTTCGGGGAATATGGCTGCATGGTGGAATATGTGGAATGTTAGGTGGTTTCCAATAAGATCCTTGGCAGATAATCTCCAATCTAGAGGATACCAGTAGTTGAATTCGTCTTTAATTTTATTTAAAATATTTTTTTCAACTTTTACATTTCCTTCTTGATTTAAGAATACTTGGGAGAAGAATTCATCATTTAAATGTTCAGGATTCATTTCCCTTAGGTACTTGGCTATGGTATAGTAAGTCATGTAAATGCTGGAATCTGTTAATGGTTCTATTATCCACTGGGGATCCCAGGGAATTTTGGTTCCTAGTCCGATCCTACGGGAACAGGCCCAATCATGTAGCCATCCTATGTAGTAGTTGAAATTGGCCCGAACTTCCTCAGGAACAACCTTCATCTTTTCCAAAGTGTTTCGGGTTTCATTTTTCCAATCTTCATCAGAATACTTCATGAACCACTGGTCTTCCATTATTTTAACCACGCAACGGTTTCCGCAGCGACAAATAACTGGTCTTTCTGCAAAATCATACATGGAACTGGCCTGACCAATTCCCCTGAGCTTGGCACTGATTTCATCCCGGGCCACCGAGACATTACGGCAGCTGTAATCAGTTATGTGCTCACTCATGACTCCCTTAGCATGTTCCTGTTTGTAAAGTTCATTGGTGGCTTCCTGGAGCTTGGGATCATTTTGATTTTTCACACCCAGTTTTTCAATTAATTCCTGAGCAGGGAATTTCCCGTAACCTTTCAAGGTTATCACATTCAGTGGCTGGATTTTTTCCACAATTTCTTCCAGACCATATTTTTCCAGAAGTTCAGGATTGTTTTTTAAATCCTGGAGGGCAATGTAATCTGCTGGTGCGTGTCCAGGGACTGAAAAGACTACACCGCTGGCATACTCTGGATCCACAAAATTGGCAGGTAGAATGGGGTGTTCCTCACCAGTAACAATATTTTTTACCATACGGCCAATCAGAGGTTGAGGATCCACTTTTTCGAGTATTTCCAGATCTTTTTGTTGAGAAAGATTTTCATAAGCTTCTTTACTTATTAACCATTCTTCTCCCTCAGCTTTCACCTTCAAATATTCGGCTTCCGGGTTTAGCCAGAGGTTGGTGGCACCATAAATTGTCTCTGGCCGGAATGTGGCAGGGACTAAGTAATATCCATCTATTTCAAATTTAAGAAGGGTTAATTCGTTAATTCCCACACCTTCTCCTTCCAGAAGGTCGTGATCTCCTACGGGATTTTCACACTCGCCACAGTACTTTACCGGGTGGGCACCCTGTATTACATAGCCTTTGTCTTTGAGTTGGCGAATCTGCCATTCAATAAATTTTTGATAAGAAGGATCAGTAGTTCTGAATTCTCTTCTCCAGTCTATGGAATAACCCATATGTTCCATTACGTCATGATATTCGCTGCTGAAGTATTTTACAATGTATTCTGGATCCGTGAACTTTTCCAGTTCATCTTCTGGAACCTTATGGATGTTCTGGTAAATATCCATGGTCCAGGGATCGCGGCGCTGTATGCGCTTGGCTATTCCAATAACTGGGGCTCCAGTAACGTGCCATGCCATTGGAAATAGCACATTATATCCTTGCATTCTTTTAAAACGTGCATAAACATCCGGAACAGTGTAAGTTCTACCGTGTCCGATGTGCATGGCACCACTGGGATAAGGATAGGCTACAGTTAAGAATAATTTTTCTCTATCGTCTGGATCTGATTGAAATACTTTTGATTCATCCCATTTCTTTTGCCATTTACTCTCCACATTCTTTTTCAACAGAATCACCGTCACAATAAGTTTAAATTCGTAAATAATGATTTAATTTATTTTTTTTATTACTTTTCTATCTAATTTAATCTTTAATTCAATTAATTCTTTAAAAATCATGATTAAATATTCCAAATTAATATTCTTTAAATAGTTGAAGTATATTTGATTAGCATTATTTAATGAAAATATGATTTTAATAGATACCGTCTCATGTTATATTTTATTGAAATTAATTTTATAAATTATATTCAATTTTCAGTTTCTATTTCTTCTTTCAGCCAATTCAAATAATCTTTTGAGCCGTTTATTATGGGTAAAGCTATTATGGCTGGGTTTTCATAGCTGTGCAACTCTTTTACTCTTTTTATAATTTCATCAATTTTGCTCACCAGACTCTTAACTAATAGAATGGACTCTTGATCATTTTCTAGATTTCCCTGCCACCAGTAAAATGATTTAATGTCACTGATTATGTTAGCACATCCAACCAGTCTTTCCGAAACTAATTTTTCTCCTATGAGGGAAGATTCATCTTCACTGGAAGTGGTAATATAAATCAAGGCAAACATTTAATCAACTCCTTTAGGAATAATTATTATTATTTTCATTAGTATCTTTATCTCAGGGGAGGTATTTCGGGGGAGCAAATTTTATGCTGGGAGTTTTTTACTCGCTCTCTTATTCTTTGAATTTCAGAAATTGGTAAATTAATTTTCTTAGCAATTATATCATTTTTTAATGATTTATCAACCATTAAATGAAGAATTTCATCTAGAACAGTATACTCCATTCCTAGTTCTTCTTCATCGGTTTGACCAGGCCATAAACCCGCAGTGGGAGGTTTTTCAATTATTTCTGATGGAACTTCCAAGCCTCTGGCCACTTCTCGGACATGAGTCTTGTATAAATCTCCAATAGGCAATATGTCCACTCCACCATCTCCGTATTTGGTGAAGTAACCTACCAGTAATTCACTGAGATTACCAGTACCTACTACTAATCTATTCAATGAATTGGAATGGTAATAAAGAACCATCATTCTTATTCTGGCTTTTAAATTGGCTCGAGCAAGCTCATTGGACTGATGAGAACATAAATCATAGAAAGGTTCGATCAAATGGTCTATATGAATTATTTCATATTCAATTCCCAGTAGCTTAGCAATTACTTCAGCGTGCTCCAAATCCTCTGAAGATGTAGTTGCACTGGGCATTATAAGTCCTAGTACATTGGAGGACCCTAATGCTTTTTGAGATAAATAGGCCACTATAGTGGAGTCTATACCTCCACTAAGGCCTAGAACAATTCCAGATGTTCCAGACTCATTCACTTTTATTTTTATAAATTCTTCCATTTTTTCAATGGCCTTTTTTGTATTTAAAACGGGAATTTCTTTATTTTCCATTTATAATCGCCCTAATGATTTTTAACAAGATGGTTAAGAATGTGTGAATCAATATTATTTATGTAATCAAATTTCTAATAATTTTATCCTAATATAATGTTATGCCTTTGATATAAGATAAGTTTAAAAGCAAGTATAATATATTCGATATATCCAATATAAAAAGGACCAATGAGGATAGAATAAGCTATTGTTAAACTTCATTAGTTTTAATATTCATTGTAGGAGGATTATAATGGCATTTAAAGATCTATTTAAATTCAACAAAGGAAAAACAACATTTGTATTTGTTGGAGGCAAAGGAGGAGTGGGAAAAACTACTGTTTCTGCTGCTACAGCTTTATGGATGGCTAAATCTGGCAAAAAAACTTTAGTAATATCCACTGACCCGGCACACTCCCTGGGAGATTCACTGGAACAAGAAATTGGACATTACCCAACTCCTGTGGTTGAAAACCTTTTTGCTGTGGAAGTGGACCCTGAAGTGGCCATGGAACAATATCAGGCAAAAATGCAAGAACAACAAGCTTCAAATCCTGGGATGGGAATGGATATGCTCCAGGATCAAATGGACATGGCATCCATGGCACCAGGAATCGATGAAACTGCTGCTTTTGATATTTTCATGCAGTACATGACCACTGACGAGTACGATATTGTGATTTTTGACACTGCTCCAACTGGACACACTCTTAGATTACTTTCCTTCCCAGAAATGATGGACTCCTGGGTGGGTAAAATGATTAAGATAAGGAGACAAGTGGGAAGCATGGCTAAGGCCTTTAAAAACATCATGCCATTCATGGGTGATGAAGAAGAGGAAGATAAGGCCTTAGAAGACATGGAAGTAACCAAAAAGAGAATCAGAGATGCAAGAGATGTTATGGCTGACCCTAATAGGACCTCATTCAAAATGGTTATCATTCCAGAAGAAATGTCTATCTATGAGTCTGAAAGAGCAATGGCGGCACTTGAAAAATACAACATGCACTCTGATGGGGTTATTGTAAATCAGGTCTTACCAGAAGTTACTGATTGTGAGTTCTGTGAAGCTCGAAGAAACTTACAACAAAAGAGACTCAAAATGATTGAAGAAAAATTCTCTGATCAGTTGGTAGCAGAAATTCCATTACTCAAAGAAGAAGCCAAGGGTTTGGAATCATTAGAAAAAGTTGCTGAAATGTTATATGGTCAACCAAATGCTTAATTTGACCTTATAATATTTTTCTATTTTTTCAAAAATTTATAACGGAGTTTATAAATTTAAACCATATAATTTTAATATGTAGTTTAGGTGCATATAGTATA
>CAYUFT010000034.1:0-19800 GCA_964444115.1 uncultured Methanobacteriaceae archaeon | reverse complement strand
CACTGATCATGGATGAGCTAAATATTGAAAAAGGCTCCCAAGATCCTGGAATGGATAAAGTGGCTGACCTGTCTGTTGAACAGGCCCTGAAAGTTGCCAGAATGAAATTTGATACTCTTCTGGCCAATGACTACAAACACGGAGCTAAAGAAGTTATGGGTACTTGTGTAAGTATGGGCATAACTGTTGATGGTAAAGATCCTCGCGAAGCTCAAAAAGAAGTAGATCAGGGTACTTACGACGACATTTTATTAGCTTAAGTTAAATCTTGAGTTGTAGACATTTATCAATTTATATCAATTTACCAAATAGGTTAAATATGATTATTATAAATGTCTAATTCACAAATTACCATTTACGTGATTAATTACGATTGATCACCTAAAACCTAAATATCCAAAATAGTGAACTTTTTTATTTAGAAAGTTCATGGAGGATTTATATGAAACAAGAGATAATGGAAGCGGTGAAGAAGGCTAAAGAACAGACCAAGCCGAGAAACTTCACACAATCCATTGATGTTGTTATAAACATCAAGGATTTGGACGTCAATAAACCTGAAAATAGGTTTGACGAAGTAGTCTCTCTACCAAATGGGCGCGGAAAAGAGGTTAAAATCGCTTTTATCGCAGATGGTGAACTGGCTGTTCAAGCTGAAAAGGCCGGTGCAGATTTAGTAATCACTAAAACTGGATTGGAAGATCTGGGTAAAGACCGGAAAGAAGCCAAAAAGCTTGCTAATCGACACAACTTCTTTGTAGCTCAGGCTGATATGATGCCTCTGGTAGGTAGATTCCTGGGACCTGTATTAGGGCCTCGGAAAAAAATGCCTCAACCAGTACCTGCATCAGCAAAGCCAGAACCTATTATAACTAGGCTACAAAGTACTGTGAAAGTCAAAATCAAAGACCAACCTGTAATTCAAACTTTAGTGGGAACACAGGACATGGACGAAGAATTGATTGCAGACAATATCGAAGCAGTTCTCAGCATTCTTGACCGTAAACTAGAGAAAGGAAGAAATCAGATAAAATCCATGTATATTAAAACAACCATGGGTCCAGTAGTGAGGGTGGTTTAAAATGGCTCACGTGGCTGAATGGAAAAAGGATGAGGTAAATGACCTTAAAGAACTGATCAACAGTTTTGAAGTGGTGGGAATCGCCAACTTATCAGATATTCCTGCCCGTCAGCTGCAAAAAATGCGGCAGACCCTAAGGGATAACGCCACCATTCGAATGTCCAAAAAAACCCTGATTAGTCTGGCCCTGGATGATTCCGACAAAAAAGGAAGCATTAATGCTCTTGCAGATCATATGGATGGTCAACCTGCATTAGTGTTCACCAACATGAACCCTTTTAAGCTATTTAAAATCTTAGAAAGTAATAAAACATCCGCTCCTGCAAAGGCCGGTGCTATTGCTACTGAAGATATAGTAGTTCCTAAGGGAGACACTGGTTTTCCACCAGGTCCTATTCTAGGTGAATTACAACAGGTAGGCATTCCAGCAAAGATTGAAAAGGGTAAAATTGTTGTACAAAAGGATCAAGTAGTAGTTAAAGCTGGAGAAGAAGTTTCAGCTAAAGTCGCTGGTATTTTGACCCGTTTGGACATACATCCTATGGAAGTAGGAATAGATCTTAAAGCAGCTTATGAAGACGAAACCGTTTACACTGCTGATCTATTGACCATCGATGAAGAAAAAACCCTTTCAGACGTTCAAAAGGCCTTTTCTCAGGCATTAAACTTGTCTGTAAATGCGGTTATTTACAACAAAGAGTCTACTCCTGTTATCATCCAGAAAGCAGCAACTCAATCCATCAACCTTGCATTCAACGCATCTGTGCTCACATCTAAAACTTCTGACATGTTACTGGCCAAAGCTTATGCTCAAATGCTAGCTTTAGCAAATGCATTATCTGAACAAGATTCCAGTGCTGTCGATGAAGAACTTCTTGAAAAACTAGCAGCAAGTGCTACTCAAGCACCAGTTGCTGAAGAAAAGAAAGAAGAAGAGCCTGATGAGGAAGAAGAAGAGGAAGAGGAAGAAGACGCAGCAGCTGGACTCGGAGCTCTTTTCGGATAGTTCTGAATGTTTAAAATTACTAATTAATTAGCCAAAATTAATTAAAATTTAATTAAAAATACCATCTGTATGGTTTAAACTAAAAATAGCTAAATTTAGCTTAATTTAGTAATAAATTTGATAAGAGAAATTTGAGGTGATCAAATGGAATACATATACGCAGCAATGTTATTGCACACCACTGGTGAAGAAATTAATGAAGGAAATGTTAAAAAGGTCTTAGAATCAGCTGGAGCAGAATCTGATGATGCTCGAATTAAAGCTTTAATCGCAGCTCTAGAAGATGTGGACATTGAAGAAGCTATGGAAAAAACTGCCGTAGCTGCCGCAGCTCCTGCAGCAGCAGCTCCTGTAGCTGAAGCCGCTGCTGAAGAAGAAGAAGAGGAAGAAGACGAAGAAGAACAAGAAGAAGAAGCTGCCGCTGGATTAGGCGCTCTCTTCGGATAATTCTTCTTTTCTTTTTTATTTTTTCTTTTTGAAATTCGATTAATAATGAACAAATTTAATTCATAGTTTTAATTTAATAATCCCTTAGGGTACAAAATAATTATTTTAACTGCTGATTCTTATCTTAATGCTTTTAATGTTATTTTAATAATTTATTTTAACTAATACGACTTTTAATGTTATTTTAATCGTTTTAAAATTTTATAAATTTAATTAAATTAAAATAATTACTTATTCTCTTAATTTGCCATTAATTTTCATATCTTATCAAGTATAGTCATTAAACTATTAAAATTAATAAAAAAGTTTTTTAAACTATAATATAAATCTAATATAATCAATTGAATTTTAAAAAAAGTTTTTTAAATCATTAATCTTGGTTTAATATAATTAATTTAAATTTATAATTTTAGAAATAAAAAATTTTACAACTGATTACTATGTCTCATCAGCTTGAAGAACTAGGATACAAAAAAAGCACTTGTGTGGCCTGTGGAAATGATTTCTGGTCAATAGATGATCGTAATACTTGTGGGGACGCTCCCTGTGATAAATACGAGTTCATTGGAAATCCAGCTACCAAGAAGAAATACGACCTCTATCAAATTCAGAAAACTTTCAAGGATTTTTTCCAAGAAAATGGACATACTCCCATTGATCGCTACCCGGTACTGGCCAAGCGCTGGCGGGATGATGTTTTCTTAGTAGGAGCATCTATTTACAATTTCCAGCCATGGGTATCTTCTGGAATGGTGGAACCACCAGCTAATCCTTTAGTAGTGGCCCAACCTTCTATACGCCTCAATGATGTGGATAATGTAGGAAGAACTGGAAGACACATGACTTGTTTCACCATGGGTGGCCACCATGCATTTAATACTCCAGATAATCAGGTTTATTGGGAAAATGAGACGGTAAAATACTGCCATGACTTTATTAAACATATTGGGATCAATCCTGCTGAAATAACCTTTATTGAATCCTGGTGGGAAGGTGGAGGAAATGCTGGGCCCTGTTACGAGATTTGTGTGCGGGGTGTAGAACTGGCCACATTAGTATTTATTCAATATAGGACTCTTCCGGGCGGAAAAAAGGAGAAAATACCATTAACCATCGTGGATACTGGTTATGGTCTGGAAAGATTTGCTTGGATATCTCAGGGAACTCCTACGGCCTATGATGCTTGTTTTGGGCCGGTTATTAATCAGCTTAAGGATATTACAGGTGTAGATGTTGACCATCAAATTTTGGCTGAAAATGCTAAAGTGGCAGGTATGATGGACATAGAAACATTTGCTGATTTAAGGGCCCTTAGACAGCAAGTGGCAGATCGTCTGGGAATCACCGTGGAAGATTTGGAAAAGTCTGCAGAACCTATGGAGGCCATTTATGTTGTGGCAGATCACACTCGATGTCTGGCTTTTATGCTGGCCGATGGGGTCATTCCTTCCAATGTAAAAGAGGGATACTTGGCTCGATTGGTCTTGCGAAGGACTATTAGATTCATGCATGATTTGGGAATGAAAGAATCACTTTCAGATGTTATGAATATACAATCTGACTTCATGGCCTCTCATTATCCTGAGATTTTAAAACATCAGGACCATATTCACAATATCATCAATCTGGAAGAGAAAAGATATGCAAAAACTGTTTCTAAAGGAAGAAACCTGGTTAAAAAAAGCATAAAGCATCTTAAAAAGGAAAATAAAGATAAAATGCCTCTGGACATGCTTATCCAACTCTATGATTCTCAGGGAATACCTCCAGAAACCATAAAAGAAATTTCAGAGGACCTACAATTCCCAGTAAATGTTCCAGATAATTTCTATACTCTGGTGGCCAATGAACACGAAGAAGAGGAAGTAGAAGAAAAAGTTCCTATTGAACTGGATTATCCAGCTACTAAACTCTTGTTCTATGATGATCCATCTCAAATAGAGTTTAAAGGTAAAGTTCTGGGCTTTTATGAAGAGAATGTCATACTGGACCAAACAGTATTTTACCCTGAAGGGGGAGGTCAACCTTCGGATATAGGATATTTAGAAATAAATGGCGAGCAAATACATGTAAAACACGCTGAAAAATTGGATAATGTTGTTTTACATAAAATTGACTCTGAAAAATGCGAAGAACTATCTAAAGTTTCAGATATCATTGGGAAAGAGATTAAAGGTGTAATTGATTGGGATAGGCGTATTGCCCTGGCCCGTAACCACACGGCCACTCACCTGATTGTGGCATCAGCCCGAAAAATATTGGGAGACCATATATGGCAGGCAGGAGCTCAAAAAGGAGTTAAACGATCCAGAATAGATTTATCACATTACAAACGTATTACTACTGAGGAGATAAACCAGATCGAATCTCTGGCCAACCATTACGTCATGAAAAACGTTTCATTAAATGTGAACTGGATGAACCGAACCGAGGCCGAGAAAAAATACGGTTTCATATTGTATCAAGGAGGAATAGTTCCTGGTTCTTCCATACGTGTTATTGAGATTCCAGAGGTAGATGTGCAGGCCTGTGCCGGTACCCATGTTATAAGAACTGGGGATATTGGAATTATTAAGATTAATAAGACCGAAAGAGTTCAGGATGGAGTGGAACGAGTAGATTTCTCGGCAGGTTCTGCTGCAGTGGAATCCATGCAGCAAAATGACAGTTTCTTAATGGAAAGTGCGGGTATTTTTAAGGTTAATGCCGATCAACTTCCTAAAACTTGTGATAGATTCTTCAATGAATGGAAATCCTTTAAAAACGAAATAAACCGGCTTAAAGATCAGATGGGTGCTTTAAAAGCCGAAGGTCTGGCCGGAAAATCCGAAACCATTGGGGATTTAAAGGTCCTCAAAGACATGATTGAAGCGGATATGGGTGAAATGCAGAAAATGGCCCTGGACTTGACTGATGCCGATGGAGAATTTGATGTGGTCATTTTAGGAAATCTGGAAGGTAAAATCGTAGGATCTTCCTCTAAAAAGGCCATGGCTACAGGTGTTAAAATAAATGAAATAATTAAAGATTCTGCAGCAGTTCTCGGAGGCGGAGGCGGAGGCCGACCTAATCTTGCTCAAGGTGCTGGGCCTAAATTTGATAATATGGTCGAAGCTCTTGATTTGGCCTTGGATAATCTTAAAAAGAGTTTATAATTCTTTTTATTTTTTATTTCGGAATGTGATTTACCCTGGAAAATGTTTATGAAAATAAATGATTTTGTTTTTATTGGTTTCATTATTTGACTTTAGTGCATTAATTGTCAATGGATCAATTCTTGAATCATCAAAGAGGTAGTTCATGAAATAATATTTAATATAATTTGTTTGTTTTATTGGCCGAAAGACATTAAGATCCCGATAAAATGATTTATTTTTAGCTTGTAATACTCTATTTATTTAGAATGCCATATATTTTAATTTAATTTCTTTTAAATGACCATTCTACGGCTTCCGTAAATTTTATATGTTATATGGGGGTTATTAATAACAGAATTAGTCAATTTAGCAAATTGGAGTTTAAAATATGGATGATAAACAAATAGACTTTGTAATGTATATTGTAGGTGTTGTAGGACTTTTAGTTCTTTTGGGAGGAGCTTTTAACCTTTATGAATTCAGACTTGGGCTAATTGTGGCCATAATATTGTGGATCATAGCAGGAGCAGTTCGAAAATACCCTAGATAATATAAAATATTTTATTATCTTTTTAAATTAATTTTATCAATCAATTTTAGTTAATCTACTTTTAATTTTCAAAATAATTTAATCAAATTACTCATTTTTATTAAAAAATATACTATAATATTCAATAAGTTATCCAGCTAATTTCTTACAATAAATATAGTATAAAGATTTATTAAAAATAGACAAGATATAGAAAATATAGAATTTAGTAAAGATTCTTCATGAGGGTTTATTTTGAATAATACTATTGAGAAAATTAATCAAAAAATAATAAATGGTGAAGCAAACGTTTTAACTGCTGAAGAAGTCACAAAACTCGTTGTGGGGGGTGATATTCCTTCTGCTGAGGAAGTAGATGTGGTTACCACAGGGACTTGTGGTATAATGTCTGGAACTGCAGCATTATTACACTTGAAAGTAGGCGAGCCGGGTTCATTTAAAAAGGCCAAAAAAATCTACTTAAATGGAGTCCCTGGATTTCCAGGGCCTTGTCCTAATGAATGGTTGGGGTCAGTGGATTTAATGATTTATGGAACATCCCACAGCGTAAATAATCATGAATATGGTGGTGGATTCTTATTCAAGGATATGGTGGTGGGTAAAGAGATTGAAATAGAAGTAGAGTCTATTCATGGGGAAATAATCAAATCAACTACTACTCTGGAAGAGATGGGCACGGCCAAGATGATTGGAACCAGAATGGCCTTTAAAAATTACACGGCCTTTGTAAACCCTAACCAAGAACCAATATCATCGATATTTCATGCTATTGACATGGAAGGGCCATTTAAAGGCCTTTCATTTTCAGGTTGTGGAGAAATAAACCCTCTTCAAAATGACCCACTAATGAAAACCATCTGCATGGGTAGCAGAATACTTTTAAATGGATCTGAAGGGTTTATAATGGATAATGGTACTAGAAGCACTCCTGAAAAACCAAATCTAATGTTAACTGCGGATATGCATGATATGAATGCTAATTATCTGGGCGGTTTTAAAACAGCTGCCGGTCCGGAAATATTTGATTCCGTAGCCATTGCTATTCCAATTACCAGCCAGAAAGTTCTGGAGAGGACTTTTATTAAGAATACTGACATTAAACTTCCCGTGGCAGATATAAAAGGAAGACATTTACCTCTTACTGAGACCAATTATGGTGAAATGTGGGATGGGGCCGATGCCCGACCAATCTATCATCCTGAAAAGTGCGCCAACTGTGCGGAATGTATTGTGCGTGAAAGGTGTCCTACCATGGCCTTTGCAGATACATTAAACACCAAAAAATGTTTTGGATGTGGGATGTGTGCTTATTCATGTGAATATGGTACTTTTGAAATGAATACTGGTTCAGTGGAACTTAAACTTGATCAGGGTGATGTGGATGTACCTATTGCATGTAGACAATCAGATCTTAAACGGGCCAGAGAAATTACTTTGGAACTTAAAGAAAAAATAGAAAATGGTAGTTTCTTGATTTATAATTGTTTTTAGGACCAACCTGTGAACTTACTTGATATAAATATTTAAAAGTTTAATTTGGTGATTCAGTGATAGAATATGACGTAATAATTGCAAGATATGGTGAATTGGGTATTAAAAGTCCTCGTGTAAGGCGAAGATTTGAAAATAAATTAGTTTCAAATATTAAAAGTTCATTTGAATGTGAAATTAAAGTAATTCAAGGCAGGGTATTCATAAAACCTGCTAATTATGCTGAGGCCTTAGATAAACTGTCCAAAGTTTTTGGAATAGTTTCTTTCTCTCCAGCCATAACTACAGTAACGGATTTTGAAAGGATTACTGAAGACATGGAAATTTATGTTGAAAAACTTGAATCTGATGGTTTAATTTCTTCTAAAACTCCATTTGCCATTAGAAGTCGTAGAGTAGGAGAACATGATTTTTCCAGCCAGGAATTAGGGGCCTTTGCAGGATCAATTGTTGTGGGAAAGGTTGGTGCACCAGTTGATTTGACCAATCCTCAACTGGAGATATTTGTGGAAACCCGTCAAGATGAGACCTTCATTTATCACCAAAAAATTGCAGGACCTGGTGGTTTACCAGTAGGAACTCAGGGCAAACTAATTGTCTTACTTTCTGGGGGCATAGACTCTCCAGTAGCGGCTTACATGATGATGAAAAGGGGATGTCAAATAACTGCCCTGCACTTTGATAATGAACCTTTCACTGATCCTAAGGGACTGGATAAAGTTCAAAAAATTGTTGAAAAACTTAGAGAATATTCTACTGGTGTCAAATTACCATTGAAAGTGGTTCAATACGGCCAATACTTGCAAAAATGCAGTGATGAGGCTGAAAAGCTGACCTGTGTTTTATGTAAAAGTGGAATGTATCAAACTGCAGAAATGGTGGCACATAAAGAAAATGCACTGGGAATTGTAGATGGTAGTAGTGTGGGCCAGGTAGCTTCTCAAACTCTCCCTAACCTATTGGCCACCAGAAATTCGGTTTCCATGCCGGTTTTAAGTCCCTTAATTGGTATGGATAAAGTTGAAATTGAAAATATGGCCAAAAAAATAGGTACTTATGAAATTTCTATAATTCAAGATGGTGGATGCAGTGCGGTTCCCAGATATCCGGAGACTAATGCGGATATGGGACGACTTATTGAAGCTCAGGCAGTTATAGATGTAGATAATGAATTAAAATCAGTTATTAATTCTTTAAAAACTGTTTAAAAAAACATTAAGGTTTTTATGAGATTATTATTTACAAATATCTATTTTAAAACCTTTTATATGCAAAAATCTATTCTTATGGGTTTAAATAATGTTTCTAATCTTTTATAGAAATATTTTTTTATTAATGACCTTTTAATTGAACTTTAAAATGTTATTAGTAACTTTTATATGCTAGTCTTAACCATATTTTAAAATTGATTATACTCATAAAAAGATTTAAACTATTTTAGGTATTTTATTAGGTCATTTTATATTTTTAAATCATTTTTAAAAGTTCTTTGGCTTATTAAATTGTACCTGTTGCCCAAATTTTATAAATATTTTATAAAAACAAATTTTTGGGGAATTTGATATTTTTGGAGGTGTTTTTGTATGAAAACAACTATTAGTGTAATAAAAGCAGATGTTGGAAGTGTTGCAGGACATGGTTTGGCTCATCCGGCCTTACTAGACAAGTGTGAGGAGTTCCTGGCAAAAGCAAGGGAAGAAGAACTTCTTGAAGATTATTATATAACCAACTGTGGTGACGATACTGAACTTATCATGACCCACAGGCAAGGTGAAGAAAACGAAGAAATCCATGAACTAGCATTTAATGCATTCATGGCAGCTACTGAAGTTGCAAGAGAATTAAAACTCTACGGTGCAGGTCAGGACTTATTATCTGACACTTTCTCTGGAAACATTAAAGGAATGGGTCCAGGATGTGCAGAAATGGAATTCAAAGAAAGACCAAGTGACCCAGTGGTTGTTTTCTGTATGGACAAAACTGAACCTGGTGCATTTAACATGCCTTTGTTTAAGATGTTTGCAGATCCATTTAACACGGCCGGACTTGTCATTGATCCATCTCTTCACAATGGATACAAATTCGAAATATTCGATGTAATGGAACACCGAAAAGTGACCATGAGCTGCCCAGAAGAAATGTACGATGCGTTGGCCTTACTAGGATCCACTGGTAGATATGTTATTAAGAGGATTATCCGAAAAGACGACAATGAAATCGCTGCTGCAGTAAGTACTGAAAGATTAAACTTAATGGCTGGCCAATATGTTGGTAAGGATGATCCTGTTGCTATAGTAAGAGCACAGTCCGGATTCCCAGCTGCTGGTGAAGTAGTAGAACCATTTGCTTTCCCTCACTTAGTTGGAGGATGGATGAGAGGTTCTCATAACGGTCCATTAATGCCTGTAGGACAAAAAGACGCTTATCCTGTTCGATTTGACGGACCTCCAAGGGTAATCGCTTTAGGATTCCAGATTGCTGATTGTAAACTCATAGGGCCTGCGGATATGTTTGATGATCCTGCTTACGACCCAGCTAGAAAACAAGCAGCTGAAATTGCTGACTACATGAGAAGACATGGGCCTTTCGAACCTCACAGGTTACCTGCTGATGAAATGGAATACACTTCATTGCCTGGTGTTCTAGAAAAATTAGAAAGTAGATTCGAAAACATGGAATAGGTTTAACCTATTTAATGTTTTTTAAATTTTAATTTTTATGCTTTTCAATTACTAAATTATCTTCATTATCTAATTTTTTATTCTTAGTTACTAAAATTAGTATATCTTTAATTTTTAAGATTGTTTTAAATATGGTATTTTAATAATTGTTTTTGAATGTTTGAAGAAATTTAGTTCATTAAATAAAAAATCAACAAAATAAAACCCAATCATAACTTTAAAATCGACTATTTATTGATTTTCAGAATTAACTTTTTGTAATTTTTTTAAAATGAAATGAGGTATATCTACTACTTTTTTTACTTTATCTATAATAATGCCATCACTGGTCCCGGCGATACAGATGGGCTTATTACATTCTTGTATAAGCTGATGGTCGACATTGTTTGATAAAATAGTCCTCCCATTTAAATAATAGTTCTTCATTATCTTATCAATTTCATGGGCCAACTTTCCACTAAAACTAACTTGCTTGTCCAAGTAGAATTCTATATATTTAGGACGGTGGAGGGATATACAATCAAAAATTAAAGATAATGCAGAAATAGTGCAGTCACTGAATTCATATTTGCCAAAAACGGCCTGAGTATCTCTTATAACCCCATCATCAGCTAAAACAATTTTTTCTTTATTTAAAATACTTTCAACAGTTATAATGATGTTATAACCATCTAAAAAGAGAACACTATTATTAATATCATCTAAATTAACGAGTTTAGATTTTCTGGATTGGGAAACAGAATCAGAAAAAATAGAACGGGCCAGATAATTACGGTAATTTTTATTCAAAAGATAGTGATTGGCCACAAAGTTCAGGGCTACTTTTTTGCGATAGTTTTGATTAAGTAAATATCTAAGATCAAGTGATGCATTTTTAATTTTATCTTGAGAATTAAATGTCATCTTTCCAAGGCAGGTTACTAAATTATATTATGGATTAATCTTAAAGAATCAATAAGGCCATGTGCATAAGTTATACATCCGAAAGCAGTCATGTAATCTTCTTTCTTTGCATAATAACTGGTGTCATCCCGGTAGTTTTTTGCCCTTTCCACAACTTCTTTTTCCTTTTCATTAAACTTTATAGACTCAATTTCTTTTAAATTTTTTGCCAATTTTTCTATATCTATTTCAATTCTTTCTTTATAGTCCATTAATAATCCTCTAAAACATTTATTATCCAAAAAAATTTTTTAAACTACTATAATGTAAATTATGGGTCTGTGAATCTTTATTTCATGGATTTCCAGGTGTGATAAACTCTTTGTAAAACTGTGAAATAACCCAGAACTATAATCAATATTATGGCGACAGACATTATTTTTGGACTGAATAATGCACCTAAGAAAGCTCCGGCCATTAAAATAACCATTCTTTCAGCTCTTTCTGCAATTCCTACTCCACAAGGGATCCCTTCAACTTCAGCCCGTGCCCTAACATAACTTACACTCAAAGATGCGTGAAGGGCCAGAATTCCGAAAATCCAATTTACAAATCCCCCATATATTATTCCAATTATTATTATGGCATCTGAAAATCGGTCGGTAGTTGAATCGAGAAATCCTCCAAATTTAGTGGTTGTATTGTTATTACGGGCCACTGCACCATCAATAATATCTAAAAATCCACTAAGGGCTATGAAAAGCCCCCCCCAGAGTAAATTACTCATAGCAAACATATATGCGGATAGTAGTGCTATTAAGAGTCCTAAAACGGTTAAATAGTTAGGATTGATATTAATTCTTTTGGCCAGAGGATCTATAAATTTTTTAACACGGGGCCTTAAACGATTAAGCATATTGGTAATTTATAAATTCAATTAATATATATTTTGTATATATCTTATTTTAGGAATTTGTGGATAAAATGAAAATTGTTAAAATTAACCCCCAAGAAATTGAAGATGACTTAATTGAAGAATCAATTCGATTAATGGAAAGCGGAGAAATTATATTATATCCAACTGATACATTATATGGTCTGGGGGCCAATATATTTGATGAAAATGCTTTAAAAAAATTATATTCGGTTAAAAAAAGATCAACTACTAAACCGATTTCAGTATGTGTTTCTAATATTGATTGGATTCCTAAAATAGCTCATTTATCTTCTGAAAAGATGAGTATAATCTCTAAAATATTGCCTGGGCCCTTTACAATCATTTTGAAGAAAAAAGATTGCATTTCTGAATTATTAACTGGTGGGAGTGAAAATATTGGTATACGGATTCCGGATAGTGAGATTTGCCAGAAAATATCTCAGAAATTTCCTATTACTACTAGCAGTGCTAATATTTCAGGTAAGGAAACGAAAAAATCTGTAGATGAAATTTTAGAACAGCTTGATACAGACTTAGGCTTGGTGATTGATGCTGGACCATCTAATGATGATAAGGCTTCAACAGTAATAGATTTCACTGTAGATCCACCAATTCTCCTTAGGAAAGGGTCTGGATACTTTAATTTGGATTTATTTGATTAAACTATTATTAATAGGTTATTCGTATAATAATAATAATAATACTTAACTTTAACTATTGGTATGATGATCAGATGTGATAATATTTATTTCGGATTAGTTTAATAATCAATTAGATAAACTGTTTAATATGTGTTTGAAAAATAATTTTTTATATTTGTAAAAATTATTAATGGATAATAATCACCTAGAGGAAATCAATGAAAGTACTATCTAATCTTAAAAAAACTTCTAAAATCCCTACTACTTGCTCAATTGATAATTTACTTGATGGTGGTGTGGAGAAAGGGACTCTAACTCAATTTTATGGACCTCCGGGCTCTGGAAAAACTAATATTGCTCTTAACTTAGCAGTTCGCTGTGCTCAAAGTGGGGGCAAAGTTGTTTATGTGGATACTGAAGGTGGAATATCAATTGATAGAATAAAACAGATTGCTGGGACGGATTTTGATAAAATTGCCGGCCAAATAATTGTTTTTGAGCCTACTTCTTTTCCAGAACAGGACGAAGTTTTACGGAGAATTATTGCTTTAATCGATACAAAAGGCGAAAAAATTGACTTAATTATTCTTGATTCTGCAGTGGCACTTTATAGATTAAAGGATGGCAACTCTTCCAAATTAAATCGAGACTTAGGAATCCAAATGTCAATGTTATCCCGACTGGCTAGAAAAAATGACTTAGCTGTAGTATTAACCAACCAAATTTACTCGGTTATTGATGAAGACGGCAATGGGGTTATTGAACCGGTGGGTGGTACAATATTAAAGTACTGGAGCAAAATAATTGTGGAATTAGAAAAAGGAGATATTATTGGAGAGCGATGTGCCACATTAAAAAGACATAAGAGCAAAGCTGAAGGTATTAAAACTAGATTTAGAATTGTGGAGAGGGGGCTGGGTAATTAATAATTCAAAATCTAAATTCATTTTTTCTGATTTGATAACATGTTAATTGTCAATAGCTCTAAAATTAACATTAAATATTTTATAAACATTTTCTAATTTTCTTAAATATATTAATTTAATAACAGTAATTTTCATGTTAAATAGCTTTAATTTAAACGGTTAATGTTTATAAATAGTAATGTGCAATAGTATAATAGATGATTATTAGAATCTAAATTCCAGCTTAATTTTATCTAGAATTGTATCCTATTATCAATTCAATAATAAATGAATAATTAAAATATCAATAAAATATATAAAATAAGGTTTATCAATTAAGGATATTGATTCATTGATAAGATAATATGCTATTTTGGATTGGATAATAATTATTATTAAAAATAAAATTTAATAAATATTTGATCTTTTGAGTGAATATTATTAAAAATGAAAATAATGCACTTTAATGATGTGATAAAACATGATTTCTCCTAAAAAGTACGCCAAGGCAGCAAGAATTGCACCTAAGGGATTTAAAACTGCAAATGACTTCTTTGATCACGTTTTTAAAGATAAAGAAATGATATGGATGGGTCAGAATACCAATCATCTTCATGAAGATACAGAAATCATGGATGCCATGATATCATGTGTTAATAGTAGAGAATACTGCAAATACCCTCCGCCAGAAGGGTTTCCAGAGCTTAAAAAATTAGTATTGGAAGATCTGGGTTTGGAAGAGAAATTTGAAATTCTCATTACTGCCGGTGGAACCGAATCACTTCACCTGTGCATGAACGATGTTTTGGAACCTGAAAATAATGCCATAACTTGTGATCCGGGTTATTTAATAATAGATAACTTCGCCAGTAGATTTAGTCACAATGTTATATCAGTACCTATTTACAATGAAGAATGTGGTTATAAACTCACTCCTAAACTTGTAAGGGAACATATGGATGAAAATACTAAACTTATTTCTCTTATAGACCCTTTAAATCCATTAGGATCTTGCTACACTAAAAAAGAAATGGAAGAGTTTGCTAAAATTGCGACTGAGAACGATATTTATCTTTTGCATGATATAACCTATCGAGACTTTGCAAGAGATCATCATTTAGCTGCGAATTACGCTCCTGAGCATACTATTACTATTTATAGTTTCTCTAAAATTTTTGGAATGGCGGGACTTAGAATTGGAGCTACAATAGGCCTTCCAGAAATTATGAAATCAGTAAGGAGTATTGTAATAAATGATCTGGGAACTAATGTTCTATCCCAGACTGGTGCTATTGCGGCTTTAAAATCCAAAGGTCAGTGGATTGATCATATTCGTGATACAACTCGCAACAATCAGAAAATCATAAAAGATACAGTTGACAAGGTAGAAGGAGCATTTATACCAGTTTATCCTTCCGACGGTAATATGCTGGCCATTGACCTTAAGGATACTGGAATTGATCCTCAGGCCATGACTGACTATCTTCTGGAAAATAAAGTTTTCATTAGGCAAGGTAGTTATACCAGTAAACTTTTCGGAGATAGATATATCCGTGTCAGCTTTTCTGTTCCAGAAGAACATGTTAAAATATTTGCAGAAAAATTTTTAGAGGCCGTTGATCTTTTAAGGCCTATTTAATTATTTTTTTAATTTAATTCTTTATATAAATCCTATTTTTTTTGTTAATGGGTTTATAATATTCTATTTGATATTTATTTAATTTTTATTCCTACTTTTTCTTTAATAACTATTCTAATGCTTGAAAATATAAAGAAAATAAAAAAAAGATAAAATAAAAATGAACTAAAAAAGAAATTTAAAAACTAAAAAAATTAAAGAAAAATTCATAGAAATTTATTCATCTTTTAAGTAGTAATATTCCCCAATTTCTTTTTGTTTACGGTCCAGGAAACTGTCATATTTATTGACACGCGGCCTTTTAGTCTCTTTATCTCTTCTGAATGTAATTCCTACATCAGAAAGGAAACGATTCATAGAGTCTCTAAGTGCGGTAGGGCTGGTAGCATACCCTTCCACTCCGGGCGTTCCATGGAATACCATGGCCCGATCAGATATATAATCTATGAAAACTATGTCGTGATCAACTATTATGGATGCTGCATTTCGACTTTCCACAATTTTTCGAATGGTTCTAGAGGCAATTAACCTCTGCTCCACATCTAAAAATGCAGTTGGCTCATCAAAAAGATAAACTTCTGCTTGAGTAGCTAAAGTGACGGCTATGGCCAGCCTCTGCAGTTCCCCACCACTTAAATCTTCAACCTGTTTATCAATAATTTCTTCTAATGAGAAAGGCCTCAAAATTTCCGTTTTGAAAATATTAGTACCATATGTGGGGGCATGGGTGTATAAAAAGTCCTGAACACTACCTTCAAAACCAGAAGACAGATACTGAGGCTTGTAAGATATAGTTACCTTATTTTTAATCTTTCCTTTATCTGGTTTTTCCACTTCAGCCAGTATTTTGGCAAAAGTGGTTTTTCCTATACCATTAGGTCCAAAAGCAGTCACAATCTCATTGTGATATATTTTACCTTCTTCTGATTCTAATTTAAAGCCATCAAATGACTTTTTCAAGGGGGAATATTCTGTTAAAACTTCTCCTTCCTCTTCAGGAGTCGGTGGCCTAATCTGGAATAATATGGGATGCTTTCGGAATCTAACATTTTCTTCCCGAAGGAAACCATTTATATATGCATTTATTCCCACTCTCACTCCTCGCATTTGAGAAACTACTCCATAACCTCCAGCTTTACCATATAAAACATGAACATAATCAGATATAGCATCTAAAGCAGCTAAATCGTGCTCAATTACCATCACGGATCTTCCTTCTTCGGCCAGTTCTCTTATTACTTTCACGGCATTTAAACGCTGTCTAACATCTAGCCAGGAGGTTGGTTCATCAAAATAATAGAAATCCGCGTCTTTTAAAACTGCAGCAGCAATGGCCACCCTCTGTAATTCTCCACCACTTAATTTAGATATTTCCCGGTTTAAAATAGGCTTAATATCTAGAGTTTCCATAACATTATCCATCTGTCCTCGTTCATCCACTTGATCTAGGAGGTTTTTAACTTCACCTTTTACATATTTGGGTAGCATATCTACCATTTGTGGCTTGTGGACTACTTTTAGTTCTTTATTGGATAATTTATTAAAGTAACTCTGCATCTGGGAGCCCTTAAAATATTGGATTATGTCTTCCCAGGTCACTGTTTCATCATAATTTCCTAAATTGGGTTGCAGCTCTCCAGAGAGTATTCGGATGATAGTAGATTTACCAATTCCATTGGGGCCTAAAATACCCACCACAGAGCCTTCACTTATGTTGGGCAGGCCAAATAACTCAAACATATTCTGCCCATATCGGTGTATTGGATCTTCAAGAGCTTCTGGAAGGTTTATTATGGCCACTGCATCAAAGGGACATCTTTTGGTACATATTCCGCATCCAGAACACAATTCTTCTGAAATTAATGGTTTCTTTGTTCTCTCATCAATCACAATAGTGTCTTCTTCCATCCTAACTCCAGGACAGTATTCAATACAAGTATAATTGCATTTTTTTGGCTGGCATCGATCATGATCTAATATGGAAATTCTACTCACTTTATCACCGTAATTATGTTTTAAGTTCTTATAAATGATTAATTTACAAAATTAAATTGTAATTAAATTGTAATCTTAAATTTAGAATATATTATATTTATTTATATTAAATAAGTCTTTTAAATCTATTTAAATTATTTATTAAAATAATATTTGAATATTTACTAATATTTCTATATTTTATTTGTTTATATTTGTTCATTAAAATATTTGATTAAAATAATTAATTAATTCGATGTTTATTATGAATCTTGAAGTAAGATAGATAGCAAAATTCCAGATTTTCCACAATTAATTTTTCTTAGAATTATTTTTTAGTAAAAAAACTATAAAATCATATCTGGTTCCAAGGAGAAATCAAATCAAAAAATAATAATATTTCTATAAAAATAATTACAATGTTAAAATGAATTCCAAGAAAAATAAAATAAAAAATAGAAAAAAGAATTCATAGAATTAGCTTATATTTTTTTAACAGCTAATTCTATGTCTGATGCTTTAACGGTCTTTCTTCCAGCGTGTTTAGCTAATTTAACAGCTTCCAAAGCTAGTGTTTCGCCCGTTTCTTCTAAAGCTTTTGCTAAAGCTTCTCTTGCATCATCACTGATTCGTTGTGCACCGGCGTTTTTAATGATACGTCCCACTGGTGCGACAGGTAATTCAGCCATAATATCACCTCAATTTTATCTGATACTCCATACTATTTAAATTTATCGTTGATATGGTCATGTTTGTGACCAATATCACCATCGTGACTCACCTAAATAATGCGAGGCTGCGGGTGACATTGTGATAATTCATTTATTTGTAGGGGTGGCTCAAAATTTCTCTAGTTAATTTTTTGTACCTAATGGCCATTGACATGAAAATTAATATGCTATAATCATCAGATAGTGAGATAGAAAAACCTGGATTTTTTTTTTAAGGTGAAACAATGAAACAAGTTATAGTATGAGGGATGATCTCAACATGGGTCGGGGTAAAATTGCTGCACAAGCGTGTCACGGTTCTTTAGGATCATTTAAAAAGGCAGATATACGTAAAATAAAAGAATGGGAATTTGAAGGAGAGAAAAAAGTTGTGGTGAAAGTTAACTCATTACAAGAATTATTTGAAGTTTTTGAACTGGTTAAGGCCGCAGATTTACCTAACTATTTGGTTCGTGATGCGGGTCATACTGAGATTCCCAGTTCCACAGTAACCTGCCTAGGAATTGGTCCAGATGATGATGAAAAAATAGACAAGATTACTCAAGACCTCAAGTTATTTAAATAAACAGATTATTTTATGCTTATCTGCATTGACAATATTAATAATAATGATAGCTATTTTTAAAATAATGGTTAATTTAGATATAGATTTTTAAGTTGAGATTTCATTAACTTTAATATTATTAAAAATATAATTTTGATGTTAAAATAATTCGATTGTGATTACTATGGATTGGATAGTTAAAGTTGGGGGAAGTTTGTTTCCTGAAAATGCAGTAAAGCTTGTTAAAGCCATTTCTGAATCAACAGAAGAAAAATTAATGATAATATGTGGTGGTGGTTCATTTGCCAATCAAATAAGAAATTATGACGATCAAATGAACTATTCAGCCACGGCCACTCATGAATCAGCCATTATGTGTATGGATATTGTCGGCAGGCTACTGGCTGATAAAATTCCTGATGCTGAAGCAGTATATGATTTAAATTCTGCTAAAATGCTGGCCAAAGAAAATAAAATTCCTATACTTCTTCCTTCCCGTCTAATGCACTACTTAGACCCCTTAGAGCATTCATGGAATGTAACTTCTGATTCCATATCATTTTACATTGCCCAAATTTTACAAGCAAAACTTTTAATAGCAACAGATGTAGATGGTATATATACCCGAATACCATCTGCCAAAGATGCTAAACTTATAAATGAAATAAGTGCTAAAAAACTACTATCTTTTGGTGAAACATCAATTGACACATCATTGAGCGAGCTTTTAATAGAATTCGGGTCTAATTGTTATGTTGTAAATGGAAAGTACCCTGAGAGGACTCTTTCTATAATTAATGCTTGTGTTGATGTTGAAAATACACAATACACACTAGTTAGAGGTGATTAAATGGAGAAAATAGAATGTACATCATGTAAACAGGAAATACCTCTGGTAGAAACTTATGTTAAGTTTGAATGTCCTGAGTGTGAAGAAATTATTTACCGATGTCAGAAATGCCGAACTTTCGGACATATCTACACATGCAAATACGGATTTCAAGGACCTTAATTTCAATGTGATTTGTTCTTAATCTCTTAAATTTGAATTATTGGCTATTTTAATTTCATTCATTCACCATTTTTACAAAACTCAATTTTAAATCATTATTGAGACATACCTTACAATTCATTAGAAACATAATTTTTCTATT
>CAYUFT010000033.1:6551-19995 GCA_964444115.1 uncultured Methanobacteriaceae archaeon | reverse complement strand
TATGGTTAATTTCCGAAGGCTATTTTCCCGTTACTAGGCCTTCGGTTACTTTTTTAAAACCCTTTTTAGCGGCCAACCTTGTTAAGAGTTGCTGAATAGTTTCTCTCATGAATTTTTGCTGGGAAGACTTGGCCCTTCTAGTGGTTATTGCGAGCATGTGCACTTTCATAGTGAATCCGTCGTTAGTTTTAACAATAACTGGAGCATCGATTCGACTGGTTCCTCTTCGAATCATACTTCTAACATAATCGGTAGTTACTTGGTGTCCGATGAATCGGGTTCCTGCAGTATCTCCGGCTACTTCACTAATTTGAAATTTTAATTTCACGTATTGTTTAGAGAAGTCACCAGTTAATTCTCTCATAGTAGTGTCTATTCTTCTTTTGAGGAGAAACTCAGGGTCCTTTGCAGGTGTAATCCCGATTTCGCTTCCTCCGAATGCTTTAGGACTAGTAATCTTGTACCATTGTTTCTCTTTCCATGTATCACGTACTCTTCTTCGTCGCGCTTTAGCCATATTATCACCTTAAATTGTAAAATCGGGTAAAAAGAATTTTGAAATAATATCAAATTTCTAGTTATCAAATTCAAATAAATATTAAATCAACTACAAATTACAAAACTGAAAAAAATCTATTATGCCTTTATTATAAAGTCACATTCATGATTTATAAATGTATTGAGTTTATTTCCAGTAAATTTTTAAAAAAGTTTGCACCGCCAATAAATTGAAGTGTTCCTATTTTTAAGTATCCTTATATTTAACCTTGTTCTTTGATGAAAAAATAATTAAAAAAATTTTAATATTAATTTATAATCTTATTTAAAGAACTACAAAAAATTAAAATTCATGAATTTCAATAAAATAAATTATTTATATTATCAAATCGGGTTTTTCATGAACTTATAATGTTTTATGTAACGATCAAGAACTTCTTCTACAGTTCCTTCGTCTTCTACCAGTTTTATTCCTTTTTCCTCCAGGCCAAATTTACCATTCATACCGGCCTGAACACATATAACTACGTCACAGTCTTCAATAATTTCTAATGGCAGTTTCCACTGATGTTTTTCACTTTCAGTTATGGAAACATTTCTTCTTTCAACAAAAATGACTTTTTCTTCGTTAAATTCATATATAGAAAAATGATCTGCTTTTCCAAAATGAAGGTCTGCATTAATTCCGTCTGAAGATGCTACAGCTATTTTCATGATTAATCCTCATTAAATTTTATGATGTTTTTTATAAAATCAATTAAGATAAAAATTAAATAATTATAAATAATTAGTTAGATGGCGGGATTCAATTATTCGTTGATTTTATGAATTAATTTGGCCACATTTTCTCCAAATAAGCGTATGGTTTCCATTCCCTCGGTATCTTCTTCCACTTCACCAGGGGCCCATCCAAATACCATGTTCCAGTAGTTGGATCCGGGCACAATCATCTCGTTTATGAAGTAAAACATTAATAATTCTTGAATGGTAGCAGTATGGCCTCCTCTACGTGCTATAGCAATAGGACCTCCTACTTTCCAGCTTAAATAGTTATCAGTAGCTTTGGAAACCATTCCTATCCTTTGTAAAGCCGCCATTAGTGATCCCCGTGCAGTACCAAAGTAAACTGGACTTCCTACAATGAAACCTTCAGATTCTCTTATTTTGTCTATAATGTCATTTAATCCGTCGTCCAGCTTGCATTTCTTGATTTTCTTGCACTTACCACAAGCATGACAAGAATCAATAGTCATCTTTCTAAGGGATACAATTTCGGTTTCCAGACTATTTTTTTCTATTTCTTCGGCACATTTTTCCATTACTTGCATGGTGTTACTTTCTTTACGTGGGCTGGCACATAATAATAGAACTTTTTTCATTATAGGATCTCCTACCTATTCTTCTATTAATTTATTAATTCATAAAAACTCTATTCTAACGAAATTAAGATTCAATTCAATGTAATACTTTTAGAATGTTCTTAAACAAATATTTATCTCAGAAATTTATATTTAAAAATAAAATTTAGATTTTAGAATTATTTATATCAGTACCTTTATAAGGAACTCTAATCAATATTATAGTATAACGAAATTATTGAAATATTGAATAAAAATTGGAATATGTATTGCATGCTCTTTTTTATTTTAAATTCATTTATTTTAATTATAGAATAATAAAAATTATATTGGAGTTGATTTTTTCCCATCTGACATAACAGGATATATTCCTATAATCTCCACCATGCTTGGGGTGACTATGGGCCTTGTATCCAGTGAAATAAGTAATTTACGTAGACATAAAAGATCCAAAAGAAGTAAAATTAATTCAACCAGAACCTTAATTTCTCTGGAAAATGAGAGGAATATTGATTTACTTAAAGATTTTTGGTATAAATTAAACAATTCAGAAGAATACAAAACTGAAAATGATGAACTTAAGATTGATCTGGCACATAAATTAATTAAAATGCCAGAACCATCCTGGAATAATGATATGTGGGGTAAACAAGCTTCTTTTTTACCAATCACATTCATTGATAAAGAAATAATAGCAGTTTCGTCTTTTAATCATTGTTTAGATGCCCTTAAATCTATTTACACTAAGCTAATAGATTTAGATACTAAGGATAGGGAATATAACAGTACCTATGCTTCCAGTGGTGCTAAATTATCCACATTACCTCGTTCCAACAGATTTAAAGAGGAAGCTCCATCTTTATGGGACGAATTTGAAAAGATTACTGTAAATCTGATTGAAAATGGTAATCCCTTAAATAAAAGAAAAAAATAGGGGCCATTTTTCAATAATTTATTTTATTAAATTATATAATGGAAATTTTTACCGATCTATTTTTTTATTTTTATTTACAATTTTTAAGCTATTTTATGCATATTTATTTTTTTAGATATTCTGAACTGTTTTTAACTGTTTAAACACTATTTCTTCTTGATTTTTCATGTTAATCATAATTGACATATAGTAAACTTTATATTACATAATGTAAAGTATAGTTTACATAGTGAATTTTACGAGGTGAATTTATCATGAATCTTAAACAACAAGGAATGATTTTAAAAATAGTTTCAGCTTTTGCAACTGGTTTATGGGTAGCTGGATTGATTATTGGAAGTATTTATTTAGTTTTACTGGCTATTCTAATAGTTATTATAGAAATCCCAATTATCTACATTAAAAGAGACCATCTAAAAGAGATGTTTCAAGGTGATGTTAATGTGGTAGAGGATGAAAGAACTCAGTTAATCAATGAAAAAGCATCCACCATGACGCTAGGTATTTTCATAGCAGTTATAATTTATGTGGGTATAATCATTTTAGCCCTTAGAAATAGCTTTCCTGAATGGATTCTGACGGGTTATATTTTAATAGGATCTGCAGTTTTATGTCTGGTCATTTATGGGATTTCTCGCATTTACTACAGTCGAAAATATTAAAAAAATTTATAAAACTAATGATAAATGAGAGTTGATAAAATGAATATAAATCGGAAATTATTTTTAATTTTATGGATGGCTAGTATTTTTGGAGTAATAAGTATTCTACCTTATTTTTTTACGATTCAAGGTGGAATACCTTCGAATTCACCAGTCCCATTTCACGTGTTAATTGTGGGGCAAATTATTCAAAATGCTATTATTTTAGCTATTGCAATTTTAATAGGACTTAAACTAGCAAAAAAAGTCAGTCTAGGACTTCCAATATTAGAAGGATGGCTAGAAGGTAGAAAAATAAAAAGTAATTTAAAATCTATCCTAGGAATATCTATTGGCCTGGGATTACTGGCCGGTGTCTTGATGGTTGGCCTGGATTTATTATTTTCCATTATGGGAGTGACTATTAATGTAGCTCAGGCCAGTTCTATAAATCCTCCTGCGTGGCAGGGTTTCTTAGCGTCTTTTTACGGTGGAATAAATGAAGAGATAATGCTAAGACTATTCTTAATGACGCTTATTGTGTGGGTATTCTACAAGATCAAAAAAACAAAAGAAGGAGCCCCGACTAAACTCAGTATATGGTTGGCTATTGTCCTGGCAGCAGTCATTTTTGGAGCCGGTCATTTACCTGCTTTAATGACCATAACCACCATAACTCCCTTACTAATTATCCGCACCATTGCTTTAAATGCCTTAGGTGGAATTATTTTTGGTTGGCTTTACTGGAAGAAAGGGCTGGAGTCTGCCATGATATCTCATTTTTCCGCAGATATAGTGCTGCATGTAATAGTGCCATTATTGGTATTTATTTAAATTTAAATAAACAGGATTAAATGAAACTATTAGCTATATTGTGGCCTAAAAGAAATTGAATAGTTATCATGCCATTAAAGATAAAAAATCAGATAAAATAATTAGTGACATGGAAATTTGAATATTTATAAGGTGTTTAACCATGGAAAATAAATTAAAAGTATTCCGGGCAATGAAAGATTTAACTCAGGAGGATTTAGCCAGGGAGTTGGAAGTAACCAGGCAAACTATTATTGCCATAGAAAAAAATAAGTACGACCCTTCCCTAAATCTGGCATTTAAGATGGCTGAATTTTTTAAGGTAACAATTGAGGATATTTTCATGTATAATGAATAATAATTAATTTAAATGTAAATGGCTGATTTAAGAATAATGGGGATTCAATGGTTAAATGGGACGCTGAAGATTATAGGAAAAGTTCATCAAATCAGGAAAAATGGGCCAAGAACTAATGAATCTTTTAGAGCTTGAAGGCCATGAAAAATGTTCTGGATATTGGCTGTGGTGATGGTAGAATAACTGCGGAAATAGCAGCTAAAATTCCTGAAGGCAGAATATGGGGTATTGATAATTCTATTGAAATGATTAAGATGGCTCAGAGAACTTTTCCTTTTGAAAAATATTCTAATTTAAAATTTAAGCATATTGATGCTAGGGATATGGATTTTAATAATGAATTTGATCGAATATTTTAATGCAGTACTGCACTGGGTAAAAGACCATCAACCTATTTTAAGGGGCATGAAAAAGGCCCTAAAAATTAAAGGAAGAATTGTCTTGCAGGTGGGCGGTAAGGGAATGCCGAGGAAATAATTGCCGTGCTAAATGAATTATTGTTGATTGAAAAAATGGAAAAAATACTTTAAAGATTTTGAATTTCAATATGGATTTTTGATTAAGATGAATATCGAAAAATATTAGTTGGTGCTGGATTGAAACCAATTAGAGTAGAATTAATACCAAAAGTCATGATTCATTCAAATATAAAAGAATTAAAAGGCTGGATCAGAACTACATGGCTACCATATACTCAAAGACTTCCTGAAGAACTTCAAGAGGAGTTCATACATGAAATTGCGAGTTTATATATTCAAAAACCCCCTCAAAATCTCAAAATATAGAAATTAAAATGGTTCGATTAGAAGTAGCAGCAGAACGAATAGCTTAATCTAATATCAATATAATGGATTTATTAATGGAATGGGGAATGAAATTGAAATTTTTCAAGACAGCTAATGATCGAAATAATTTTTTAAAACTATTATTAAAAATAGTTCAGGCCTTAATTTTGATACAACTATTACGGGCAGGAATAATGTTTTCTTTATGGTGGATAGTGGCCCCAGGAGACAATACAAGTATTTTCCAGATGATTAATGGTTTGAGTATTATAATAACTGCTTTAATTCTGTTATTATATTTCAAACCTTCCTTAAAAGAATTAAGTCTCAATTGGAATGATATAAAAACCAAAACCAGGATAATATATGCTTTTGGAATCGGATTACTTATATTCCTAGTTTTTACTCCCTACACTTTTAGTTGGGAGGCTGATGTTCTGGTAATGGGGATAATTTTTGGCCTGATTACTCCTGCATTTGAAGAATTCATGTTTCGAGGTTATATCTGGAATAAAATCGAAAATTCCAGTGAAATGATTAATTCAGGATTTTTAACATGGATAACGGTCACTATGCTTTTCAGTATCTGGCATTTAGGATATCTGGATGTATTTTTACTTCATCCTATGGCGGCCCATACGAACCTGACCATGATTCTGGTTTCTAAGATGGGAATTGGAATGGTTTTAGGTTTGATTGTGGGATATTTACGCCTAAAAACTGGAAAAACATATGCTTCTTATATTTTCCATGGTTTATGGAATGTTTTTGCCCCTTAAATCGTTTTATCTTAAACTTTATCCTAATTTCTATTTTATAATGCTTTAATTTTTTAAGAAAAATAATCAATTAAAAAATAAATAAGAATAAAATAAGATAATTTTAAGAAGGAAATAAAATTTTTCAATAAATAAATAGGAAATAATGTCATAAAAACTTAAACTTCGTCTATTTCATCTACCTCAGCCCCTTCCAGGGCTTTTTGACAAGAACAACCATTTTCTGAAGGCATAAATTCAATTGTATTGTTTATTAATTTCACCAGTTCATGTTTTTGTTTTTCCATTATATCAAAGACTTCATCAATGGTTAATTTGTCCGGAGAAATTGATGCAGCATAATTGGATACTAAACAGACACTGGAATAGCATATTTCCACTTCTCGAGCAAGTACTGCTTCAGGAATACCTGTCATCCCCACTAGTGTGCCGCCCAATATCTGAAACATTTTAATTTCAGCAGCAGTCTCAAAGCGAGGGCCTTCTGTGCATACATATACTCCTTGATCAATCACGTCTCCTGCAGAGATCAATGCCATTCTAATTTTATCACAATATGGATTGGTAATATCTACATGCACAGTTCGATTATCATAGAATGTTCCTGACCTTAATTTAGTAAAATCAAGAAAATCATGAGGTATAACAAAATCACCTGGTTCAATAGATTTTTGAAGAGATCCCACGGCATTGGTGGCAATTATTTGTTTAACACCTATTTTTTTCAAGGCCCAAATATTAGCACGGTAATTTATCATGTGGGGGGGATAGTCATGGCCTTCTGCATGGCGGGGAATGAATGCAATGTCTCGACCATGTAGCTTAAAAAGTGAGATTTCAGGTGAGTCACCATAAGGAGTTTTTAAAACCTTTTTTTCTACATTATGGGCTTGATCTGTAATTTCATAGACCCCAGTACCGCCAATTATTCCTATCATGAGTTGCACCTGCAATAATTTTTAAAATTCTTAAGTAAGTTGAGTTGTTGATAATATTAATTTTATCTATTTTTTTAAAAAAAATAATTAATATAAATTAAAAATAAAGTGGAATACTGTGATGGTTAACCCTTAGCCACACCTAAAGGTACCATTTTAGCTACTAATTTTGATATCCCTGCTTCATCTGCTGTTTTAACAACTTCATCCACGTCTTTGTAAGCTCCAGGGGCTTCTTCTGCGACTACTGGCATGGAAGTGGCCTTAACCACAATCCCTATGCTTGCCAAATATTTTTGGACTTCTTCACCCTTAAATTCTCTTTTTGCACCGGCTCGACTCATTTTACGTCCTGCACCGTGTGCAGTTGAACCAAAAGTCTCTTCCATTGCTGTTTGAGTTCCATGTAAAAGATAAGAAGCTGTTCCCATAGTTCCAGGAATGATCACGGGTTGACCAGTTTTTTGATATATGGGTGGCAGTTCCTTCCTTCCAGGACCAAAGGCTCGAGTGGCTCCTTTTCGATGAACGTAGACCTCGGTGTTTCTTCCTTTGATTTCATGGACTTCTTTTTTGGCTATGTTGTGAGCTACATCGTAAATTATGTTCATTTCCATATCTTCGGCACTTTTGTGGAATATCTGCTCAAAAGATTCCCTTACCCAGTGCACAATCATTTGTCGGTTGGCCCAGGCATAGTTGGCTGCAGCAGACATGGCCTTAAAGTAGTCCTGAGCTTCATCAGAATCCACGGGGGCACAGGCCAGTTGTCGGTCTGGAATATTGATTTTATGTCGTTTATAAGCTTTATCCATGGTTCTAAGGTAATCAGAACACACCTGGTGTCCGCATCCCCTGGAACCAGAGTGTATAAGTACGGCCACTTCTCCAGGCTTGACCCCAAAGGTTTTAGCCACATCAGGATCAAAAATTTCTTCTATTTTTTGCACTTCTAAAAAGTGATTTCCTGATCCTAGAGAACCTAATTGTGGAATTCCCCTTTTTTTAGCCTTCTCAGATACCTTTTCAGAATCAGCTTCCTTCATTTTCCCGTTTTCTTCTAGATATTCCAGATCATGGTCCCAACCGTATCCATTTTCTACAGCCCATTCGGCGCCATTGTTAAGTACTTCGTCAATTTGACCTTCTTGAAGCCGGATTTGACCTTTACTTCCTACTCCGGAGGGAACATTTATAAATAAAGCATCAATGAGTTCTTTCATCTTGGGACGCACTTCATCTTCGGTTAGGTTGGTACGCAGCATCCTTACTCCACAGTTAATATCAAATCCAACTCCCCCAGGACTTATAACACCTGTACGGGCACTAAATGCTCCTACTCCTCCGATACTAAATCCGTAACCAAAGTGAATGTCAGGTAAGCCTATGGAAAACTTTTGAATGCCGGGTAAACAAGCTACATTGGCTACCTGATCCACAGCACCCGGCTCTAACTCTTTTATGGCCACATCATTAAGAAAAATCCTTCCAGGGACTCGCATGCCCTTTTTATAGCTGGTGGGCACTTCCCAGACACAGTCTCTAACTCTGGTTAATACTTCTTCCATACTCATGATAAACCCTCTGTGCTGTTTTTTAAAGCTTTTTAATTTATTTTTAAGTTATTTTAAGATAAATAATTCACTATAAACAGCTAAAATTAAAAATATTTTATTTATACACATAATTTGATAATACTAAAACTCTGAAATTCAATTCTAAGTTAATAAACCATTTGTGTATTTTGGCATTTATATTTATACACGATACTAATGTTATAAACTGAATATATAAATAAGTATTAAAATATTCCTATAAATCCAAAATAACCCTCACACTATATCTATTTTCCTCATTCACTTCCATGAGGTGAAAAGTAACGGCCTTTACTTCATCTCTCTGTTCATGGATTTCACGATTGATTTCATCTCCCCAAACTTCTGCTTTTAATTTATAACCTTCTTCTAAGGGGGTTATGTTTACTTTAAATTTGGAAAAAAGAATGAACTCCACGTCATGTAAAAACAATAACTCTTCCAGCCAATCGTATAGAAGCGAAACTTTATCTTCAGATTCAATGGTGAATTCCTTTTTAACTACTGTAGAAACTTGCGTGGCATCAGTCATTATCTCAAACATGGCCAGGCCTGCGTTTTCATAAGACTCTTCTAGGGTGGAACCATAGGCCCAGAACCCTGCATCCGCAGTTACATCAAAGAATTCAAACTTCAATGCTGTATCTTCAGATTTATTTTCTTTTAAATTATTATCTAAAATATTATGCTCTCCTTATTTAATTTTTAATTAAAGAATAGTAAAATGGTTTAAATTTGATGAATAGATTTATTATATGATATTCTATTTGAACCTTTTTTTATTTTTAATTTTGTGAAACTAAAAATATCGAAATATAAAAATGATTACTTTTCACACGCTCTCTATCTCTTTTCTTAAATACTCTTTAAGTCAATGATAGTATTGTGGAAGTGATTTCAATGTTTAAAGTTGGTAAGTCCAATTCAATCCCAAATCTAAGAAAAAAAGAGCCTTTATTTGACTTAAGGGCCATTAATGTTCAATCATGCATGGTGATGCTCTTTATCACCGGGGTACTTATATTCAGCATACTTTTTGTGGCTGGTGCCCCTAACTCTAATTATCCTGCCGGATTTTAATATAAATTATGGTCATTATAACACATAAACGGTTAACCATAATTTTGCCTCCCCAAGCACTCAAAATGGCAGAAATAATTTAAAAACCCCACCCTCTCATCAATCTGGTGATTAGGGTTGAACCATGCATTTATTGATTTCATCCTGGCTAAATCTTAATATTATTAGCCGGGAATTCCCTCTCATTCCTTTTCCAGTGAACTTGGTATCAATTAACCGGAGAAATTCCAGTTTATCCAGTGTTCGATTGAATGAGGAATAGCTGGTTCCAGTGTTCTGTTTAAATAATTCATATAGGCTTCCAGCAGTTAAATTTTCATCTTTAAAATTAATTATTAATTCTAAAAGACTATTTTCAAGATCTGAAAGAGAATTAAGTGTGTGAGCTAAACTTGCAGGTCCGGTTCGTTTTAAAGCTTCGTCTAAATGTTTGTTTTCGATTGTCCTAGAAGCTTCTGATTCTGCTAAATTTCCACAAACTCTTAAGAGGTCTATACCTACTCTAAGATCGCCACTCTCTGAAGTTCGCTCTACAATTTCATCTAATATTTCATCAGAAATTACTTCAGGATAAAAACCAAGATTAGTTCTTTCTTTAAGGATGCTATATATTTCTTCTCGTGCATAAGGCTGAAATATAATGTCTTGAGGAATGAAAATAGAATTAACATTTTTATCAAGGGCAAATCTAAATTCTATGTCTGATAAAATGGCAAAAACTCCAGTTCTAGCACCTGGAAATACCTCATGGGCCCGAAGTATGTCGTAAAAGATTTTATTAGCATTTTTGCTGTGGAAAAGATAATTAACATCATCTAAGGCCACAACCAGAGCTTTTTCTTCAGATACAAGATGCTGCATAATTTTTTGATAAATTCTAGAAAAAGGAACCCCGGTTTCTGGGGGGAAGTGTCCAAACACTCTCTGATAAATTTGAGAGAAAATTCCAAAACGAGTAGTATGGAGTTGACAGTTAATATAACAACAAACAACTTTCTCTGAATTGCTTTCTACCATGTCAAATATTTTTTTAATGGCCGTGGTCTTTCCAGTAGCACATGAACCTAGAACAACTGCATTAATCGGCCTTCCCTTTTTTAAAGCTGGCCTGATGCATATTGCAAGGGCTTCCATCTGTGAATCCCGGTATTTGTAGCTTTCTGGCAAATAATCCGGGTCAAAAGCATTAATATTTTTGAAGATGGTCTCATCGTGTAATAAAATATCTTCAATTCCCATAAAGATAGTTGGTTTCAATTTATTATAAGTATATGTGTATGGGGAGTTGCTTTGTTCAGAAATATTGATATAATAATCAAAAAATAGAAATAGTCTGAAAAATTTAATCTGGAAATCAAAAAAATTTGAAAAAGAAAAAGTAATGTTTTTTTTATTGGCCTATTTTTTTAACCATGGTCTGTAAGTTACTTTTCCTTTAATTATTTTGTAGAATTTGGGTTTTTTGGATCCCCACCAGTTGTATTTGGCGTTGATTGTTCCACCTTTTCGGTATATTGCAAAGTGGGTGTTGCCGGTTATGCGGTTGTAGTTGGCAACTATTTTACCAGAAGTACTGTAGATTGCTCCACCATATTTAGTTGCGGTGTTTTTTTGTATGGTGCTTTTTTTAATGGATATGGTACTTTTAGTTCCTTTATTGTAGATTCCTCCACCGTATTTAGCTTTGTTGTTTTGTATTTTGCTGCTAGTTATGGTGATTTTTCTGGAGTTATAGATTGCTCCACCATAATATGCAGCGTTTTTTTGTATGGTGGTGTTGATTATGTTGACCGTACCGTAATTGTAGATTGCTCCGCCTTTACCTGCTTTGTTGTTTTGTATGGTGGTGTTGATAATGGTGATTTTTCCACCGTTGCAGATTCCCCCACCATCATACTCGTTTACATCGTTGTTTTGTATTTTGCTGTTTTTGATGATAGCAGTACCATAATTTTCTATTGCTCCACCTTCACCCGCATTGTTGTTTTGTATGGTGGTGTTTATTATACTGGCCAAACCGGCGTTGCAGATTCCTCCACCTCCTTCGGCTTTGTTGTTTTGTAGGTTAGAGTTGTAAATGGTTAAATTTCCTTGGTTGTAGATTCCTCCACCTTCATAAATCCCTTCGGTGTATATTCCTGTATTGTTTTTTATGGTGGTATTGTAAATGGTTAAATTTCCTTGGTTGTAGATTCCTCCACCAGAACTGCTATACCCAAGACCATATCCTCCATCTCCATTTTGTATGATAAATTTGGCAATGTATACATTTGGGTTTCCATTTATAGTTATAACACGCCCTGTGTGTTCTCCATCGATAATGGTTCCTATTTGACTTTCCCCAATTAGATTCACACTTTTGTTTATAATTAAATGTTCTTTATAGATTCCATTGGCCACGTTTATTGTCCCGTTAGTGTCTATGGTGTTTGTGGCATTTTGTATGGTTGATTTTGGCCCGTTTATTCCGCTGGTGAATATGGGACTTTCGCCGTCGTAGCTATCGTTTCCTGAACTTCCATTCACATAAAGAATAGAAGCAGCGCTTGAATTATCCATACTAGCAAAAGATAATGTTGCCCCGGTTAGAAATAGAATAAATACAATTGTTTTGTAAGTTTTATATTCCAAGATTTTTACCTCCAAATTCTACAATAATACTTTTTCGGTCCTCTATTTGACATATTTTCACTATGCTGATACTTAGTAGATGTTTTCATAGCAAACGGCCTAAATGTGATTAATTATAAAAATACCATTTATTCATTAATCAGCATTTCTCTCAAAGTATTATTTATGTTCTGATTTTTAATTATTTTATTATATAAATATTTATATTATGTTAATACTAAAAGTCAGAAACGATTTAAGATATTTAAAAAACAATTAATTATGTATTAATATTTAAAAACTTATTCAAAATCTTTTGAATTAGCTAAATTGTAAATAGAAACATTTTCATTCGCTTCTATCCATTCCACTAGCTTTTCAGCATATTTCAGCTTCAATTTCTTAATATCATCGGCTGGGCCAGTAGCGTTTTTCATACCTGGCCTTGAATATTTGGTAACTACTTCACCAAAATCCATACCGGCCATAATAATATTTTTGGCCCCTAATTCTACGGCCAGGAACACGGCCCGATCACCATCAGTAAAACCACCGAAATTATGAACATATTTTAAAGGGTAACTTTGGGTGGTGCCTAAAATATTCTCTAAATCATCTAAATTAGATTTTAAAGCATCTAGATTATTTCCATGCGCATGAACAACTAAATATGTACCTTGTGTATTGGCCTTTAGAATATCTTCTAATTTGCCATCTAAATCGGTCACAATAATATGGGGAACTATATTTTCTTCCATCAAAGCAGTGGTGGCCCCATCAGCAGATATTAAAATAAATTTATCTGGATTTGCAGATATTTCTGGTTTAAGTTGAGTTATATGTTTTTTAAGGGATGGTCCGGCCCCAAAAATAATCATGTTTTCGCTTGTTGGTAAATCACTAAAAAAGATAGCTTTTTCATGTTTATGCCCATTAAGGATCTTTTTTTTTAAATAATCATTCAAATACTCGGCAGATTTTTCATCATCTTCTCTTTCAAATCCAAAATTCTGGAGTATTTCTTTATACCATGCCATCCAGGTTTCAATTTCCAT
>CAYUFT010000033.1:0-6451 GCA_964444115.1 uncultured Methanobacteriaceae archaeon | reverse complement strand
CTTGCCATCATTTGATGTTAAATAAGGTTTTTAAGTTAGAATAATTTAGATATAAACTAGGGACATATGAAGTCCTTGTGTGGATTATAATTCAAGCTCTTTTATAAGCTGCAAATATTGGAGGTTTTTTAAAAATGGATGAAACATTGCTAATGATTCCCGGGCCGACACGGGTGGCTCCCCGAGTCCTGAAAGCCATGTCCGAGAACATTGTGAATCACCGAAGCGCTTTATTCGGTAAAATTCTGAGCGAAACTACAGAAATGATGTCTGATGTCTTCAGGACCAATAATAAGTCTTACCTTATCACCGGGTCTGGTACTGCTGCTATGGAAGCGGCCATGGCCAATATCATTAACCCTGGAGATAAAATACTGAGTGTAGTCGGTGGAAAGTTCGGCCAAAGATTTGGCCAGATCGTTGATGCATTTGGTGGAGAATCCCAGGTTATTGATGTAGAATGGGGAAAAGGTGTAAACCCTGACGAGATCGGATATGCCTTAGAAGAGAATGAAGACATAAAGGCTGTCACGGTAGTGCACAATGAAACCTCCACGGGTGTTTCAAACCCTATTAAAGAAATTGGAAAAATAATGAGCGACTATGATGCTCTTTATGTGGTAGATACTGTTTCTTCACTGGCTGGAGATGAAGTGGATGTGGATGGCTATGGAATTGACATCTGTGTCACTGGATCCCAGAAGTGTATGGCAGCACCTCCAGGTATGGCAGCTATTACTTTAAGTAATGACGCATGGAATGTTGTGGATAAGGTTGAAGCAAAAAGTTACTACCTTAACATGAAAAAATACCGCAAGAGCGGCGATGCTGAACCACCAGAAACTCCTTACACCCCATCTGTCTCTTTAATGTATGCTATGCATGAAGCACTGGACATTATCATGGAGGAAGGCTTGGCCAACAGAGTTAAAAGGCATCAAATAGCTGCAAAAGCTACTAGAAATGCTATAAATGCCTTAAACTTGGAATTATTCCCTGATGAATCTGTGTCTTCTACTACTGTTACGGCTGTAAACATGCCCGAAGGAATAAGTGACGGAGAACTTCGAGGAACCATGAGAAACAAATATCGAGTAGAACTGGCCGGTGGCCAAGACCACCTCAAGGGAAATATTTTCAGAATAGGCCACATGGGTAATATTACTCACAGAGAACTCATCACTACATTTTCTGCGCTGGAAATGACTCTTAGGGAGCTAGGTTTCGAAGTGAATATGGGTGAAGGTGTAGCTGCTGTGGCAGATACTTATTTGCCAAATAATATCTAATTAAATATTTAATCGTTATTTTTATTTTTACGATTAATAATTTCTTATTTTTATCTTTTTTATTTATTTTTAGAAAAATATATACTCTTTTATAATTTTGACTAATTAATCAGCATCTATTAATTGATTAAATATTAATTTTTTAACTTAACTGGAATTAAACTTCTTTAACAATCGCGGCAGCCGTTTTTATAAGCACAAATCCATCTTTACGTGCCTGCCTTATCAAATAATTAGGCCTGAGATAAAAAGACCTGAAAGCCTTTTTTTGAAGTTTTTTAAGTTCTTCCAGAGAACAGTCCATGGTTTCCAGAACAGGACTTAGTAGGGTATATTTGGACCAGTCATTAACTTTGATTAAATTTTGTGAAACTGCTTGTTTGTAAAATAATGTTCCAGGATATGGTGTAGCCAGAGAGAATATGGCATAATTGGGATTTAAGTTTTTAACAAATTTTATAGTTTTTAATATGTTTTTCCTGCTGTCTCCAGGCATTCCCAGTACTACTGAGGCGACAGTTCGCATATCATATTTCCGGGCCATTTCAAAAGCAGACTTTACTTTACGTATGGTTGTTTTTTTATTAACGCTATCCAGTATTCCTTGGTCGGCAGATTCTACGCCCATAAAAAGAGTTATGCATCCGGCATCACTCATTTTTTCCATCAGACTTTTTGATAAGGTATCTACTCTGGTGGTACAACCCCAAAAAATGTCTAAATCTCTTTCTTTTATTTCATCACAGACGCTTTCAACTCTTTTTTTATTAATGGTAAAAGTATCATCCATAAAAGCAATCATTTTTGTGTCGTGATCATCGATAAGATGCTCAATTTCATCCACCACATTTTCTGCGGATCTCATACGTAGTTTTTTACCATGCATGGCTGCTGATGAGCAAAAAGAACACTGGTAAGGGCATCCCCTTCCAGATACCATGGTTCCGGTGGGAAGTTTAATATTAAGAATTTTATACTCATCCATAGGTAATAGGTGACGTGCTGGAAAAGGGATTGTGTCTAAATCTTTTATTATTTCTCGAGACGGTGTTACAAAATTTTTAGTAGCAATTCCTTTCACCTTCCGCAAGTCTGAACCATTATCCAGAGCTTTCACCAGCTCTAACATGGTGTATTCGCCTTCTCCCATTATTATTATATCTAAAAAATCGTATTCTAGTAGTTCTTTAAAGGTGAATGTGGGATGATATCCTCCTAAAACTATTTTAGCATCAGGCATAACCTTTTTAGCAATTTTTGCAGTGTTTATCGCATTTTCAATAGTGGGTGTGAGGGCAGTTATGCCGATTACATCAGGGGAAGCTTTTTCTATTTCTTTTTCCAGTTCTTCCCAGTCCATTTCCATGGCAGAAGCATCAATTATACTCACATCAATGTCATTTTCTTCTAAAACTGCTGCTATGTAACTTATTCCTAGGGGAGGGGCTACAAGACCTATAAATTTATATTTAGAAAGGATATGTGGTGGATTAATCATCAATACTTTCATTAAATCACCTTTTCCCTATTTTTAATTATCCCTTTTATCATAAATTTTATTAATAATTATCTTTGGTCATTTCGATTAATATTTCTATTCATTGAGTGATATTTATTTTGATTTATATTGGAATTCTTACAGATTAGCAAATCTTAACCATAATAAAATTCAATCAATAAAATCATTCCTTTATGAAATCGGGAAGTGGTATATTCTCTTCTTTCACTGAAATGTCAATCAAGAATGGTTTTTTCATTTCAATTCCTTTTTTAACAAATTTAAATACCTCTCCAGGGGATTCAACTCGTACGGCTTCAATTCCATAGGATTGGGCCAACTTAACAAAGTCAGGGTTTTCCAGTTCTACTTCATAGCTGCCGCTGTGGTGCATTTCCTGCCATTGGCGGATAATACCCAGTGAACTATTGTTGATTATACATATAATCATAGGTAAATTGTTTTGATTAACCGTAGCCAATTCTTGGATTGTCATTTGAAATCCACCATCTCCTATAATGGCCACTATGCTCTCACTGGGCCTAGCAAAACATGCTCCGATGGCAGCAGGCAGACCATATCCCATGGGCCCAAATGCTCCTGAAAATAGCAGTGAAAATGGCCTTAAGACTTTTTTATAAAGAGTTACCCAAGTGGTGTGGGTTCCAGCATCATTAACCAGTGTTAAATCATCTGAAGCATCTAAAATTTCTTTTATGGCTTGTTGGGGTTTTAAAGGAACCTCTGAATAAAAAAATTCAGTATCATATGGTGCGGGATGGTCTTTTGAGTATACTTGCAATTCTTCTAACCATGATTTGATATGGGGGTCATCTTCAGGCCTTAATGATTCTGAAATTTTCATAATTTCATTTAAAAATTCTTTAACATCCATTTGAAGGTTAATATCTCCTTTTAATGTTTCAGGATCCATATTGACTTGAATAATCTGCGGATTATTTTCTTCAGAACCTATTCCAGTAAGTGTTCGCTCTGAAAAACGACAACCTAAACCTAAAACCAGATTGCAATTGGCACCGGCGTAATTACCCACGGGAGTTCCTCGATTCCCAATAAGGCCCACACAGTAATCATTATCTTCTCTTAATATTCCGCGGCCATGATAAGTGGTGGCCAGGGGGATGTGGTTTTTATTAACAAATTCTCTAATCTCATTTAAAGCACCTGACCAAACTAAACCAGCTCCAGCAACTATTAATGGTTTTTTAGCAGAGTTAATTGATTCAGCTACTTTTTTTAGTTTTGATAAATCTGATTGCGAATTTTCGAGACTTCTAGATTCAAAATCAATGTCCAATTTAAAAATAATATTCTCATCAATAAATTCATCCAGAACATCTTTAGGTAAATTAAGATGGACTGGCCCGCTTGGCCCTTTTTTTAGCATTTCAATGGATTTTTTCAAATTTGAAATGGCTTCTTTGACATTAGATGAATAGAAAGTTTTTCTGCTAATTGGCTTAAATATTGAACAGAGGTCAATGTCTTGAAATGTATTCTGGCCTCTTTGCTTTGTGGGAACATCCCCAGTAATTACTAATATTGGAATCGAGTCTCGGTAAGCAGTAGCAACTCCCATAACTAAGTTTAAAGCACCAGGACCTGCAGTAGCCACACATACTCCAAATTTTCCAGATGCACGAGCATAGCCGTCTGCAGCATGGGCTGCTGATTGTTCATGACGAACCAAAACATGATTTATTGGTGATGATCTCAGGGCATCATATAAAGATAGTATTTGTTCTCCAGGATGTCCAAAAATCCATTCAACATCTTTTTGTTCTAGAATATTTATAATTGCCTTTGCACAACTAATTTTTTCGGGCTTCATCATTGATGATTTATTCATTGTTTAATATTTTGTAAAAGAATATTTAATTATATTTAGTATTCTCTAATTTTAAATTTAATTTATTTGAATAATTCTTGTTTAAAATTTCATTAAATTATCTCATTTATTAAAAATCCAGTAAACTATTCAAAGATGAAATTACATATTATACTTTATTTAATACTCCAGTTTAATTGCATGCAAGGCGAGAATAATTAATTATCAAGTCAAATTTGTGGGGGAAGGGGATAAAATGTCTAAAAATTTAGATACTCTACTTAAAGAAGAACGTAAATTTGAAGCAGACCCAGACATGATAGCTCAAAGTAATATTAAACAGTGGATGGATTCGCATAACATAAAAAATTACGAAGAGCTCATTGAAAAGTCAAATGAAGATTTAGAATGGTTTTGGAATGAAATGGCCCAAGAATTAGAATGGTTTGAGCCATATAATCAAGTATTAGATTGGAAACCTCCTCATGCCCAGTGGTTTGTAGATGGGAAGTTCAATATTGTGCATAATGCTCTGGATAGGCATATTAAAACCTCTAGAAAGAACAAAGTTGCATATATCTGGGAAAGCGAGGCGGGTGAGGTAAAAAAACTCACTTACTTTGAATTATACCGCGAAGTGAACCGTCTGGCCAATGCCTTAAAAAACATGGGTGTTAAAAAGGGAGATCGGGTGGGCATATATTTGCCCATGATATTAGAGCTGCCCATTGCCATGCTGGCCTGTGCTAAAATAGGAGCCATTCATAGTGTAGTATTTTCTGGATTTTGGGCTAAAGCTTTCCAGGAAAGGGCCAATGATGCTAAGGCCAAGGTAGCTATTACCGCAGACGGATTTCACAGACGAGGAAAAGATATTAAACTTAAAGATACTGTGGATATGGTTATGGATGATATTCCTAGCATTGAAAAAGTCATTGTTGTGCAAAATACTGGCAGTGATGTGGGAATGAAAGAAGGAAGGGATGTATTCTGGGATGAAATTCTAAAAAAAGAAAGTGCTAAATGTGAAACCGAGCAATTGGATAGTGAAGATCCTTTATTTATTTTATATACTTCTGGAACAACTGGAAAACCAAAAGGAGTTCTTCACACCCATGCAGGATATGCGGTAGGTACATATACTACTTTAAAATTTGTTTTTGACATTAAAGATAGTGATATTTGGTGGTGTGCGGCAGATGTGGGCTGGATTACTGGCCATAGCTATATTGTGTATGCTCCTCTTTTAATGGGGGCCACTTCGCTTATGTTTGAAGGCACCCCGGATTATCCAGACCCTGGAAGGTTCTGGAAAATGATAGAGGATTATGGGGTAAGTATTTTTTACACGGCACCAACCACAGTCAGATTGTTCATGAAATACGGCGAAAAATGGCCTCAAAAATATGATTTAAATACATTAAGACTTTTAGGATCTGTAGGAGAGCCTATAAATCCTGAAGCATGGATTTGGTATCATAAAAATGTTGGTAACCGTAAATGTCCTATAATGGACACCTGGTGGCAGACAGAAACCGGAATGCATATTATAACTCCCCTCCCTATAACTGAATTAAAACCAGGCTCCACATTTAAGCCATTTCCTACAATTCAGGCAGATATAGTGGATGATAATGGGAATTCACTTACTGAAAGTGGGGGTCATCTGGTTTTGAAAACTCCATGGCCGGCCATGTTCCGTACATTATATGGGGATCCAGACCGATATGTGGAGGCATACTGGAGCAAGTTTTCAGGAATCTATCTAAGTGGGGATGTGGCCCGTAAAGATAAAAATGGATATTTCTGGATTCA
>CAYUFT010000032.1:19047-20374 GCA_964444115.1 uncultured Methanobacteriaceae archaeon | reverse complement strand
TCTACTGCATCTTTTATAGAGCCTTCTTTATTGATTTCATTTATGGCATTGATGTGATGGCGATGACCCCGAGTAACTGCTTCCCCACTGCGAACACAGATCCCTAGAGAAGTCCCATATAATGCATTTTCAATATCGTGAGTTGCCATAGCATTTCCAGCAAATATAACATCAATATATCCTTCTTTAATCATTTGAGCAATGATTGGTGCTGAACCAGTATGTACAATAGCCGGACCACCTACAATAGCAATTTTGCCCCCTCGTTCTTTAATCTCTTTAATTTCCGAGGCAATTTTCTTAATTAATGACATCAATGGTTTTTCAGAGGAAACATCACTATTCATGAATTCAAATACACCTTGTTTACCCCTTGGCCTTTCTGGAGGAGTGACTTTAATACCTTCACGCCCCACAACTATTAAATCATCCTTTTCCACACGACCTATTGGTTTGCAGAAGGCTTTTTTATCCCGAGGTTCTATGACAATCATACAATCCATTTCAATTTCTTCCACTTCAATCCATTCATTTTTATAATAAACAAAAGTGGGATGATTGGTAGTAGAATAAAAATCTGAAGGTAAAACTCTGTCTTTCTCAGACTTAACCAATTTAACTTCTTTTATTTCAGCTATAGATGCTCCAATTTCACTTAATTCATCTAATATTTCATTTAAGTGCTCTGGAGTTTCAGAAGAAACCAGGATTCTGGCATGGCTAGTATCTGTTTTCTTTTTCCCAACTTCAAATTCCAGAATTTTAAAGTCGCCACCCATATCCATTATAATATCCATTGTTTTAGGAAGGATGAGACTATCTATAATGTGACCAGAAAGTTCTACTTCACGCATATTCATTCTATAACCTCTAAAATCTAATAAATAGTGATATTAATATGATAAATTAATATTAATCTCCGTTTGACTTATTCAAAGCATTAAGAAAAATATTTTAACATATTGTATGTATTCTAAGAATAGTATTTAATTTATTTCATTATTTTTTTTTATTAATAGATAATTAATAGAAATAATTTAAAATTAAAAATATGAGAAAATATAAAAAAGAATTTTAAATATAATCATTCATCACTGTAAACAAAGAAAATCATAAATAATTTTGGCCCCATTAACAGAAGTAATGTCTCCAATTTCTCTAGAAGCAACTTCCACCAAATCTAAACCAACTACCTCTTTTTGGGCCAATATCTTAATAAATTTTTCAATTTGGAAGGAACTGATTCCACAGGGAGTCGGATTACCCACACTGGGTGCTTGAGATGGATCTAAAACATCTATATCTATTGAAATATAAATTGGGCCTT
>CAYUFT010000032.1:0-18947 GCA_964444115.1 uncultured Methanobacteriaceae archaeon | reverse complement strand
TTTATCCCTAGAAAAAGCAAATTTTGAAGGGTTATGAGTATAAAATAACATTATGATCTCATTTCCCATTTTATGAGTTAATATTATTTAAAATTTTATTTATAATCGTATTAGATATCTTTTTTATAATTAATCAATTGATTTTAATCAATTCAATATCCTAATCAATTAATATTCGATTTAAATCAAAAATCTAAAAATATTATTAAAAGGATTATTATTAATTTAAACAATATAATCAATTGGATCAGATATTAAATGATCAATAACAATTAATTTAATTAATAACCGATTATAATCATCAGTATTAATTAATCCAATGATATTCATTATCTAAATTAAGATATCTAATTAAAATTATCCTTTGGTTCTCATGAGTTTTTTGTTACCCATGGCCATGATATACTCAACTTCCACACCTTCCAGGAGTTGGTCTCGTAGATCATCTGGAATAGGAATTTCAAAGGTTTCATATGTTTCCAAATCCATTAATTGAACATCGCTACCCATAAGAGCCAGTACTTGACCAGTTCTTTTGTCAATAATTGGGATGTCAATTTTAGTATCCACTGGCTTTACAATACTTCTTTTTTGAGTATCAAAAATACCAACTGCTTCCACACGAGCTTTTGCAGAACCGTGCTTACCTGGGGATGATGTTGAAATACTGGTGATTTTGGATGCTTCACCGCCCAAAATTACATATTTACCGACTTTTAAAGTTTTAACTTCTACAACTTTCTTTGACATTATTTTACCTCCTATATAATGTAAGAAATATCAATTGTCAACATAATTGAATGATTCTTATTGGACACTATTTAACAAGAGTATCAATTAGAACACCAATATGGAAATCAATTGATATAGGACACTATTTAGACGTTATAGCAATTATTATATAAATTAGCCATAATTAGTCATAAACAGCTGAAAAATTGATTAATATCTAATCTAATTTAAGCCAAATCCCATTTACAAAAACATATCATAAATATTTGAAATGACCATAAGATGTTAACAATATATCTAACTATCTATTTATATTAACTTTATTTAAAGACCTTTTAAGATAATTGTATTTTCTAAATTAAATCTATTTTTTAATTGATTTTAATTGAATATTATATTAAGAATAATTAAGAATATAGATATTTAGATTATACCCAGGTTATTATTATCTTATTAGGTTATTTAGTGTATAAATGATTATAAACTTATTTACTAATATTTACTAATTAAAAAACATTTTATTAACTAATAATCTATTAAATCAAAAATAATCAGTGAATAGCACATCAATACTAAAAGTGCATACTATATAATTAAATAATTCATAGCTAAGTGATCATTAATGAAAGTCGCAATAACATCTGGAAAAGCAGAAGGCCCTAGTAAACTAAATGCATTTGACAATGCTCTCTTAGATGCAGGAATTGGAGATGTGAACCTAATTAAAGTTTCCAGCATAATACCTGCAAATACTGAGATTATAGAACTTACAAAATTGACGCCAGGAGATATGGTTAACTGTGTGCTTTCATATACTAGTTCTTCTAATCCAGGAGATCTTATTTCCGCAGCTATTGCCGTTGCTACATCTTCTGATTTTGGTTGTGTGGTAGAACACAGTGGAATCAACTGTGATCCAGAAGCGATTAGAAAAGAAGCTATTTCCATGGTAAAATACATGATGCAAGTTAGGAATATGGAAATAAAAGAATTGATTGTTGAGGAAATTAATCATAAAGTGGTTGATTTAGGTGCAGTGGTAGCATCTTTAGTTTATTTAGGAGATTAAGTCCATTAATACTCAATCTGGATTGAATTGACATTAAATAATTCGACTTAATAACTCCAATATAACCATATGATTTTTAATTTATTATTTTTTAATTCCGAATATTTTTGCTTTTAAAACTTTTTTTAAAAAAGAATTTATTTAAAATCATCTTTCCCTTAATTTTATTAAATTGTAAATCAATATGAATAACTAATGAATTAAAAATTAGTCAAATGAAACTGCTGTAGAAAAATAATGGCAGATTTAATTGTAATTTATATAAGACCTGATAATTAAAAATGGGATGGTTAAATGGAAGAATCTGATTTGCAATTTTGGAGAAGTATAGCTATTAAAATGACTGAACAAGTTGAAAAAGCTGTTTCTCCATTAGTTGGCAAAAAAGAAGCAGGGGAAATAATAAAAATGGGTGCAGACGGTACGCCGTCTAAGCTAATTGATTTAGTTGCTGAAGATGAAGTAATTGAAGTTCTTATAAGATCAAAAAGGTCAGTAATTTTAATAAGTGAGGAAATTGGAACTATAAAAATTAATTCCAGTCCAAATGATTATTTAGATACAGAATCACTTAGAAATGCTCATGATGAAAATTCCGAGCCAGACGCTGACTTTTTCAAAACAAGTCCGGACCCTCAAATCATTTTTGTTGTAGATCCTTTAGATGGGACCAGTAACTCAGTTAAAAATATTCCTGCATTTGGAATATCTGTAGCTGTGGCCGAATACATACCCGGCGCAAATTTACCATCTTTAAGAGATGTGAAAATGGGATTTGTCAAAAATTTTGCCACCGGTGACTTTTACGAAGCCATTAAAGGAAGAGAATCTCTGGTTAATGGAGAAAGAGTTTTTCCATCCACCCAAGATAGCTTAAATAAATCATCCATGGGTGCTTTTATTTATGGCACAAAGTTCAGCCAGGTGAATAACATCTGTAAAATCATTCGAAGAATGAGGATTTTAGGTTCTGTGGCATTAGAACTTTCATATGTTGGTAATGGGGCCTATGACGCATTTATGGATCTTAGAGGAAATCTGAGAGTGGTGGATATTGCAGCAGCTAAATTAATAGTAGAAGAAGCTGGAGGAATTGTAACCGACCAGGAAGGAAAATCGGTAGATGGTCTTTTAAGTGTAAATGCGAGAACCTCCATTATTGCTGCAGGAAATAGTAATCTTCATCAAGAAATTATGAAAATTATGGAGGTCATCTAGATGCATATTGGAATTGTGGCCCGTTTAGACATCCCAAAATCAGTCGAATTAGTTAAAGAAATAGCTAAATTTCTTTTGAACAAAGATATTGAAGTTTCCATAGATTCTTCTCTCATAAAAGAAATCAGCGAATTTAAAGAAATGGGTGTGGAAATTCAAGATATGCAAGCAGACATGATAATAGCCATTGGAGGCGATGGAACCATATTAAGGACCCAAAATTTTGTTAATGGTAAAAAAATACCCATATTGGGAATAAATTTAGGTACCGTTGGATTTTTAACAGAAATAGACCCTGAAAACACATTCAATGCCTTGGAAGAAGTATTATCTGGAAATTATTTTATTGAAGAGAGAACCCTTCTAAGAGTTTATCATGGAAATGAATTACCTTCAGCCCTTAATGAAGTAGTTATGATGACCAAAAAACCTGCTAAGATGTTACATATAGAAATATCTGTTGACGAAGAAGTTGTAGAAGAATTAAGAGCTGATGGCCTTATAGTGGCCACTCCCAGTGGATCTACAGCATACTCCATGTCTGCAGGAGGACCCATAGTAGATCCTCGAGTTGAAGCGTTCCTTATTGTTCCAATATGCCCATTTAAGCTTGGTGCACGACCAATTGTAGTTTCCAATGAAAGTGAGATAAAAGTAAAGTTGTTAAGAAAAGGAAAAAGAGCAATTGCTGTTATAGATGGCCAATTTGAAGAAGAATTCAATTATCCGGAAGAACTTTTATTTAAAAAATCAGACACCAAAGCTTATTTTGTGAGGCTTAATAAAGACTTCTACAAAAAAGTTAGAGAAAAACTAACTGAAGGTGGAATTAATTCATAAATCTAAACTTTTAACTAAACTTCTTAAAGTTTATATTATTCCCACCGAATAAATTAATTAGCTTTAAATCTAAATAACAGACTTATTGTTGAAATATGGCCCGATTATTAATAATCAAATTATAATCAACATTTTAATCCCAAATAATTTTTAAATCATTTTCAAATATTTTATTTATCTGGTGAATTTAATGAATGTTCTTATAATAGACCTTACTCATGGCGGATTGATTATCGCCTTAGAAATAGCTAAATTACATATTTTTAAGGATGTATGGGTATGGGATATTTACCAAACCACCAGCGCAAAGGAAAAAAAGACTTTTCAGGAAAATGGAATCAAATTAATAAATTCTGGATTCAGAGAAAGCGAATATTTGGAAAATAAAGACGATTTGAAATCATTTTTAAGTTTAAATAACCCTGATTTCCAAACAGAGGATGATATCAAAATCATTTCACCAGTGCATTGTCCACTGAATATTAAACCAGACTTTACACACCATCAAGCTATTAAATTAATTTTAGATTATTGGAAAAAACTAAAAATTGAAAATAGTAAGTTAAAAGAAAATTTAAAGGAAGAATATTCCTTAAAATTCAATGGATATTCAGAAAAAATTCCCATAATTGAAGTTACTGGTGTAAAAGGAAAAACCAGTACCGTAGGAATGTTAAAACAAATTTTTGGACCATTTAGGCCACTCATATTAAGTAGTTTAGGGGCAGAAATATTTGAAAATAATGAATCTGAAAATAATGAAATAGTATCAGAATCAATTATTCTAAAAAAAAATATCAGTATCACCCCCGCCAGCATAATTGAAACCATTAAATTAGCAGGAAATAATGAATATGGAATTTCTATATTTGAAACTTCATTAGGAGCTACTGGAATGGCTGATGTGGGGTTATTAACCAACATAATTGAAGACTACCCAATTGCCGGTAAAAAAAGTAAGGCCAGTTTGGCTAAAGAACAAATATTCCAGAGCAAGATGATATGTTGTGAATATGAAACCTTCCGGAAATATTATGGTCATCGGGAATATGACAATTTGAAAAATAGGGTAAATACATTCAGTTTTAATAAAACCACTAAATCAAATTTATACTTAACCCAGGTAGAATATGGGTTTAAAAAATCAATTATTACAATAAAAATTAGGGATTTAAAAACAATTGATGGTGATATTTTAAATTGTAATTTTTCAGCAGAAACATTTGCCCCATCCCCATATCAAGTTGAAAATGTGCTGGCTGCTGTTTGCTGTGCTTTGACATTAGGCCTAGGTCCCCATGAAATTAAAGAAGGGCTGAAAAATTTTTCTGGATTGGGAGGAAGAAGTTCTATAAAAAAATTTGATAAAATAAACATTATAGAAGAAATAAATCCCGGCATAAATATCACCGCTATAGAAAATGCGATTAACATGACTATGGAACTAAAAAACCCCGCTATTATTCTAGGCGGACAATATGGAATAACTTGCGAAGAAATAGATGAAATTAAAGCTGCTGAACTTTTAGAAAAGATATTTTATAATAATAATAATAATATATCAAATAGTATTCCCGAAAAAAAGATTTCTTTAATACTTACCAACGAATTAGGGTTAGGAATTAAAAAAAATATGAATTATAAACCTCATCACTTTTTTGATCCTCAAGAAGCAGTCCAATTTGCTATTGATAATGGAAGAGAAAATATTGTTTTCATTTATCGCTCAAATTACTCAAATCTTAAGCAACGGTAATCAGTATATAAATAAAGTAATTTATATTCATTATATCTGATAATCTGGAAAAAGTTAATATTTAATATAATATTGGAATACATTTTAATTCAATAAATATTTTCGAATGAATGTTTTATATAATGAAAATCTTAATTCATGATATCATTTATAATTATTTAGTATTGATTAAAAAAATTTAAGAATGAAAACAAAAAAATCTAGTAAATACATTTTAAGATAGATTATATTTGCAGATTAAACTATTTTGGATTAAAATTCATTTTTAAAGTATAAATTTATAAAATAAGAATTATATAATTTATAAAAATTAAAAAATCCCCCGTTATAATTTTGGAGATGATTCATTGATCGTAGGAACTCGTGGGAGCATGCTTGCCACAGTGCAAACTAAATATATTATCAAAGAAATTTCAAAAATAAGCAATGAGAAAATAGAAACTCATATCATTAAAACTATGGGGGATCAAATAACCAATTCTCAACTTTACAATATGGATTCCCGGGGACTCTTTACAAAAGAACTTGATCGGGCGGTTTTAAACGAAGAAGTCGATTTTGCTGTTCACAGTCTAAAAGATGTTCCCACCGATTTAGACCCTGATTTGGTGATTGCAGCAGTTCCCATTAGAGAGTCACCCCATGAAGTCTTGGTTTCCAAAAAAAGCTGGGAAGAACTTCTCCCCGGTTCAAAATTAGGAACCAGTAGTCTGAGAAGAGAAGCTTTTTGTAATCATCACCAAAAGAATTTTAAGTTAGAGCCTATAAGAGGAAATATAGAGACTCGGATTAGAAAAGTTATGGAAGGCGAATGTGATGCTACTTTGATGGCAGAAGCCGGTCTTAATCGTCTGGGATTGACAAAACATATTAAAAATAGATTCTCTTTGGAATATTTAACTCCCCCTGCAGGACAAGGAGCACTGGCAGTAATAACCAGAAAAGATAGTCCAAAAAGAAGCATCATTGAAAAATTAAATCATTATATATCTTTCCAAGAAGTACTTGCAGAAAAAACCGTGCTTGAAAAATTAGGTATTGGCTGTCAATGGCCATTAGGTGCCATAGCACGCGAAAATAATGGTAAATTAGACCTTTATGCAGTTCTTCTAAATAGGGAAGGAGAAATTTTATCAAAAATCAATTTAAATGGATCAATTAAAGAATCCAAAGAATTAGGTATAATTGCTGCAAATCATATGGAGGATTATGTGTGAATAAAGTTAATGTGGGAGTAATAGGCGTAGGTGCAATGGGGTATAACCATGCGAGAGTTTACTATCGCCTTGAAGAAGCCAATTTAATGGCTATTTCGGATATAACACAAGGAACTTTAGCTAAAGTTTCAAAAAAATATGATGCACAAGGATTTGTGGATTATGAAAATATTCTAGAAATGCCAGAAATAGAAGTTGTTAGTGTTTGCGTTCCTACCACACACCATTTCAATGTGGTAATGGATGCTATTGCGCATGGGAAACATGTTTTAGTTGAAAAACCAATTGCTTTTACATTGGATGAAGCCGAAGAAATGGTTAAGGCTGCCAAGAAAAAAGGTGTTAAATTAGGAACGGGACATGTGGAAAGATTTAATCCTGCTGTTCAGAAAGCGAAAGAACTCATTGAAAATGATGTTATTGGAGATGTAGTTTCCGCCTCTGCTAAAAGAGTAGGTCCATTCCCTCCCAGGATTAAAGACGTGGGTGTAACCATTGATTTGGCGATTCATGATCTTGATGTAATGTATTACTTGTTTAGTGAGCCTGTGGCAGAAGTTTATGCTACTATGGGAAGTATCTTAGAGCGGTGTGAGTTTGAAGATCATGCCGAAATCATGACTAAATTTGACAGTGGCATAACTGGTATTTTAGAAGTTAACTGGCTAACTCCTTACAAAAGGCGTGAATTGGAAATTACTGGAACTGACGGTATAATATCTATTGATTACATTGATCAAAGCATTGATGTATTTGGAAAATTTGCTCAAGATGTTCAAATAAAACACGAAGAACCATTAAAAGAAGAAATAAAATCATTCCTTTCATCTATTGTTAATGATGAAGATCCTGAAATCACAGGGGACGATGGAATCTATGCCCTTAAAACAGTTCTAGCTGCCATGAAATCTTCCAGAGAACATAGGCCTGTTAAATTAAATGGAGATTAGAGAATAATTAATTTATTATAATAAATATATCCAATTAACCAGTGAGGGTTGTAAATGAACCAGGAACTTATAAAAAAAGCTAATGAGCTGAGAAGCAGAGGTTTTACTACAGGGGAAATTGCCGACGAACTGAATGTTTCTAAGGACACTGCAAGATGGCTTACACTACAATCTACTGGTAAAAAAATGGGAGAATCTGTAGAAAAAGCTCCTATCGACTTTGCAATTAACTGGGAAAGTTTAGGTGGTAGTTCTGCCCGTTTAAGATATGTTTCTGCCGCTATGGCCGATATGGCATTAAAACACGGCACTGCAGATGTAGTGGTTGGTATTGCAGTTAGTGGAGTACCATTTGCTACTATGATGGCTGATGTCATGGATGTGGAATCTGGTCTAGAAACTTCAATTGCTGTTTTTCATCCGATTAAACACAGAAAAGGTGAAGATGCCGCAGGGGCCATAAGTAGTAATTTTGCTTCTGTAAGCGGTAAAAGAGTAGTAATAGTAGATGATGTTATTACCAGCGGTCGTACTATAAAAGAAGTGATTAATGTACTAAAAGATCAAGGAGCAATCCCCACTGCAGTAACAGTATTGATTGATAAAAAAGGAATTTCCCAAGTTTCAGATGTTCCTGTTGAATCATTGATTCAAGTCAGCCGCCTTGGTTAATATTTAGCCGGAGTTATTATTTATTTTTCATTATTTTTTAAATTAAATTACAATTTTTTTATTTAAATCAAATAAAGACTGCTTCATTTAATATTTAATTAATAGAATTTCAATCTATTTAAGAAAAAGCGTTTTATTTGTATCTATAATTATAAATTTAATATTATTAATTCTTTAAAAGTATTTAATAAATTTAAAAAAATTCTTTTCCTATTAGTAATAAAATATTAATACATGCGACATAAAGCTCAGTTAGTTTATAGAGATCGGAATTTAATATCCTTATCTCCAAAAAAAGCACTATTAGTTTTCTTTAGATTATGTGAATTTATAAAAAAAATGTTTATTTATGGAGGATATTTACCTGCATTGTGGGGGCCTTCCCTAAATTTAACTGTTTGTTTTATTTTAAATATTTCTTTAGACTTTAGAATACTTGCAATTTCTTTTTTACTTCCATTAATAGTTTATAATCATGATTATCATGAAGATTTAGAAAAAGATGCAAAAACTAATCCTGAAAGAGCCAATTTCTTAGACCCCAATCGAAGTAAACAATTAACACTTTTTTATCTTACTCTAATGGGGATTTTACTAATATGGGTATTCAGTTTTGCAATAATAATATTCGTAATAACCCTTTTTGTGATGGGAATCCTTTATACAGGAATTTTAAAGGGAATAACTAAGAAAATTACTGCCTTTAAAAATTTTTATATAGCTTTGATATGGGGATCATGGGGAACATTTTTAATTGCTATTTACCATAAATCAACATTTAATATGAGCTTTATTTTCTTATTTTTGTTTATTTATGCTAAAGTAATTGTGAATACAATATTTTTCGACCTGAAAGACACTAAATCAGATAAAAAATCTGGCTTAAAAACTATGCCTGCTGTTTTAGGAATTAAAAATACAATCAACTTTTTAAAAGGGATTAATATATTAACCTCAAGTATTTTAATAATAGGCGTGTATTTAAAAGTTTTACCCTCAATTGCATTATTTTTAACACTTTTTTATATATATACCTCCCATTATTTGAAAATAGGTCATGTAAATCAAGTAGAATTGTCAAATAAGTCTTTTATTGCAGATATAGAGGCAGTTCTATATCCGGGATTACTGGTTTTTATGAAATTTCTATTTGGAAGTTAATTTCAAATGTTAGCCATTGTAAAAAAAAATCTAAAATAAAAGCAATAAAAAAAAGTCTGAAAAATTATGAAAATAAAACATGCCACATCTAAAAACAGACATCAACATACAACACCTGCAAAAATAAATATTATGGCCATTAAGGATATATCTTAAGGCCGGTATCTTAAAACAGCACCAATTCCACCAAAAGCACGGAGTAGCTGCATTCCTTCTTCTGTTTCCGTGGATACTATCTCTACTTCAGACCCAACTTCCTCTGACATTTCAACAAAGTCATCAATGACATCTTTGCTTTCTGCAACTTTCATTTTTTCATTGCAGTTTTGACAAGTCTCTTCAATTTCAGATTCTGAATTTTTAGAAGTATATTCCGAAGTATGTCCACAGACAGAACATTCATAGCTTATTCTTTTAGAATTAAGGTCCTCAGAGAGCAAAAGAATCTCAACAGCTCCCATTTGAAGATTCTTTCTCACTTCTTTCTCACCATAAGAAGCCAGGCCATTCTCATTTATCAATTCATGTAAGAACCTTTGAATCAGTTTCTTTTCACGCATTACATCAATTTCAGTTAAAACATCCATTGATTTATCAATGACCTCACGAATACCAAATTCACCAGTATATGATGTATCAACAGTAGTTATTACCTTTTTCTTGATTTCATGGTTCATGTAGTCGCCTTTAAGGAATTCTTCCTTAGTATGGCCAGGACCGCCCAATACAACACCATCTAAATCAGGTAAGGGTAACCATGCATCATTGATATGTTCACCTATTCTTTTCAAAAATTCGTGTGCGGCCAATTCAATAACCCGATCAAACCTTCGTTGAGATTGACCTCCTGCCTTATGCTTTCCTGGTACTCCACTGGTTAAAGTTTTGACGATATCAATTCTTTTACCTCTTAAAATAGCAATAGTAGCTTCTTTCCTATCAAGAACCGCCAGGCCATAAACATCTTTGTCCCCCAGCATTTCTTGAAGAGGTTCCAGGAAAAATTCAGAATTACAGTGATAGGTATAGGTTTGAATTGATTCTGGAGGCTCAAAAACATAAGTCTCCATTTTTTCTGTACCTGGGCCGCCCCTAGGTATCATCCCTACAAACATCACCAATCCACGTTCAGGAGGTTTTGGAAACAGCCTCAATCTTTGTATTATAACTTCAATAGCAGATTGAACATTCTTTTTGGTTGATTTACTCTTGATGTTTGCACTCTGGCTCATTTCTTCCCGCATGTGTTTAGCAACATCACTGACCTGTTTGTCTGGTGGGATATACACTGAAACAAGTTCAGTTCCTCTGCCTTTTTTATCGGCAAGCTCCTGTAAAGTTCTTTTAAACTCATAAAGATCTTTTGATGATATTTCAGTCAATATATTCACTCCTGATTCTATAAAAATATATTAATTATTGTATTAAATTAGATTCAATTGATAAAGTTATTTTAAATTTGTTTAATCATTTTTAAATAATTCTTAATTTAATTAGATTATCTGGGATTAAATAAATAAATAAATCTAATGTGAATTTTTATTTATGAAAAATATTTTATTTAATTTTTTAGCTAAGTACTACATTATTAGAAAATAATGTGTATCAAAGTAATTAAGCAATTTGCATCATATTTTTTTTATATATATTTTAAATAAACAGTTATAAACTATGTTATTTAAGGGTATAAAGTTATACTTCTAATATATTATAAGGACATAATATAATTAAATATTTAAATAGATTAAAATTTTAAATAGATTAAAGATTCATAACTGGTTTTAATTTAAAAAATTTATATAAATTTCATTTTATAAACCAGTTTAAACAACTAATAAATTAATATTTTTCAATAATAAAGTTAAGGCCTTTAAAATGGCCAGGCGATCATTATGAGAATTGTAGTAACTATCGGCGGATCCATTATAATAAAAGAATATGACCACCAGAAATTTGAAGATTATGCAGAAATTTTAGGTTCTTTAAAAGACCAGCATGAAATATTTGTGGTTGTAGGTGGTGGCCAACCGGCCAGAGATTACATAAAAGTAGCACGAGACCTAGATGGTGGTGAAGCACATTGTGATGATATTGGTATAGATGTTACCAGATTAAATGCCAAGTTATTAATTATGGCACTTGGTGGCAGTGCCTATCCTTTAGTTCCAGAGAACTTCCACCAAGCACTAGAGTATTCTACCAGCAATAGAATAGTTGTTATGGGTGGTACAGAACCGGCTCATAGTACTGATGCTGTAGGTGCTATTCTAGCAGAATTTGTTAAAGCAGATCTTTTAATAAATTTAACCTCTGTAGATGGCCTTTATGATAAAGATCCAAATAAACACGACGATGCCCAGCTTCATGAAAATGTCACGGCCACCAAAATGATGGAATTTTTGGCAGATAAGGACGTGAAAGCAGGAACATACGAATTTTTTGATATGACAGCCATACAAATGATTAAGCGCTCTGGAATAAAAACAGTTATTGCTAATGGTAATTATCCTGAGAACTTATTAAATGCTTTAAATGGAAAAATAGGAACTGTTATAATCCCAGAATAATGAAATAACCATATTTTTTAAAAATAAATTTTTATTTAAAAATAATTACAATTAACAATATATTTAATAAATAAAGTTAAAGAGGTATAAATATGACCAAGCCACACAGACACTGTTCCGTTTGCGGAACTCCCATACCCCTAGAGGAAAGAACTTGTTCAGATAAATGTCAAAAAATCTTAGTTGATAATAGAAATAAAGTCAATAAAACTAAAAAGATTATTTACATTTTATTTGCTGCATTTGTACTTATTTGGATAGGTATGATGATTTATAACAAAATGTAATCCAAATTCATTTTAATAGGTTTAAAATAGCAATTAATTAGTCAAAATTATTCTATTCCATTATTTAATTCTTTATTTTTCTATTTTATTTAAATATCCAATTTAATTTCTTTATTTCTATCTTTGGCGTTGATAAGCATAATAAATAAGTGCCATGCCAATAACAATGCCTAAATACATAGAATTAAAAATTCCAAGCCCCATTAAAATATAAATGAATCCCAAAACCAGTAAAATATTTCTAAGGTCCCTTTGGTAATTATTAGAATAACCTGAATTAAAAATAAGATATCCTGATACTCCAAGCAATATTCCGACTATTAACAGCCATATTTCAATGACATATATTTGATATATTAAAGAAATCCCGAATATTGCTGAAAGCATAGCTATAACTAACCAGGCCATTTTTATTCTTTCATTTGAAATTTTTTTTAAATTAGTATCCTTAAATTCACTGAAAAAGATTAAAAGGCAAAGGCCAAGTAGAATCAAACCAGAAATCTTACTCAGGTTAACCGGACCTAAATATGGATAAATAATAAGAATAATACCTGCAGCTGCAGATACATAAGCAATTTTATCACTTTCTGACATTTGATAACTCCTTAATTAATTATATTTATTCTCCTTTTAAATTTGATTATAAATAAAGTTGATTGATTATTTTTTAATGGATAATTGTGATTTAAATTGGAATTCTTAGAAATTCAAAAACTCCTATCATTTTTAAACCAATATAAATCAAAATAGCTGAGAATGTGTATCTTAAATAATTTTCAGGTAATTTTTGTGCAGTTTTAGCACCAAATTTGGCCATAGGTATGCTAAAACCTGCTAAAACAGCGAATTGAATTAAATTTATGTATCCAACAGAATATTCCGGCAATCCTGAAACTCCCAGCCCATTAAATGTATATGCCAGTATACCTCCTAAAGAAGTGAGTATAATGACCGCGGTAGATGTTCCTACTGCCTCAATCATCCTAAATCCAAGCAAAATAACCATGATAGGGACCAAAATTATTCCCCCACCTATTCCCAGTAGGCCAGAACATATTCCTGCTATAAAACCATAAAATAACAAGTGATAAACATCTAAAATCTTTTCTCCAGAATCATTAGGAGTACTATACTTCAAAAACTGAATTACTACCAAAAATATTAAAATTCCAAAAAGGACTTTTAAAATTTCACCAGGAGTATGGGCCGCAACAAAACCGCCTAAAATTCCTCCCAAAAATCCAGCTAAGCCTAAATAAATTGCTGGTTTAATCAGAACGCAACTATTCTTATGGTGAGTATAAGCCCCACTTAAAGCCGTGGGAAACATCACTGCCAGGCTGGTTCCAAATGCGGTTCTAATAGCTGTATCAGTGTCGACCCCTAAAGATTGGAGCAGAAAAAACTGTATAGGGGCCAAAATGAAGCCACCACCCACCCCTAGAAGGCCCGTGAAAAAGCCCACCAAGATACCAGTTATGGCTAAAATAAATAGGTAAATAAGGTTAATTTCCATGATAATATTTAGAATTATTAATCATATAATTTATCCTAATTTAAATAAAAAGAAGGTCAATTAACTTAAATAAAATAAAAAATTGAGATGAACACTTTATTCTTATAAAAAAATACATCCTAAACAAAATATTAAAAACTGATAAACACTCAAATATTATAAATAAAAATAATAAACATTTATTAAATTAACAATCTACTTAAAATATCAATCTTTCCATTAGTCATAAAAGTTATTTTTACTAAATTCCAATATTATTATCGTGGTGTTAGATCTTGAAAATTCAATCATATCTGTATAAATATAAAATTAGTATAATTGGACTTCTATTAATGTTACTAGGAGTTTATATCTTCAGATATGATAATTTAGATATTTATATCCGGCCATTGACACAAATTTTTTTAATGGGATCTTCCGAAGGGAAGGATGTTTTATTTTTCTTTTTGATGGGAAGTATGATGTTTATCAGTCCTCTTTTCAGTAGTAAAGGATATTTACGCTGCAAATTATCCTATTTTGACTACTTTAAAGAATGGAAAGGTAATGATTTTCTTAAGTGGGTCATAATAATAGTTTTATTTTCATATACTTTAGGAATTATTATGGAAATATGGCTTAGAGCACAGTTTGGTGTTTCAATATTCACTGCTTTTATTTCTCTAAATCCTACCCCCACATCGAGTAGTATTCTCCACAGCCACATATTCAAAGCCGTGCTTGGGCCATTTATCTCTTCAGTTGTTGCCATTCCTACCGGCGTACATACTGGATCATCATTATTACACTACGTACCATCCATCGGACTCATTATACTAATTATATTTCCTTTAGTTTATTTATTAGGCCTATTTTCAATAGGAGAAAGGAGAGATTATCATCAAGTTATTGTGATGTTTGCCATTTCTAACACCCTTATCGGCCTAATAGACGGAGGATTATTATCAACTCCCGCCATGGTAGGGCTTTCTGGAATTTTAGGTATGTACTCCCTGAAAATGCCATTTTCTCCAAAAAATTTAATTACACCCACTGCAATTATTGCCCTTTTAATCATACTAAGAGTTATCTTAGGAGTTTTTGGATCCAATACAGATTATTATGAAGTAACAGTTATTGGTGCTGGTGAAAGTCTCAATTTAAGTGATTATGACGTATTGTCTGTTCAAACCCAGGGCGATAAAACAATAATCCATATATCACCCAAGTATAATGAAATGATTCTTTTAAATGACCTTGCACGAACTTTAGAAGGCAAATGCCAAGGATTTTTCATAAGCTGGAATTTCTTCTCTTATTTTAGATATTCTGGGACTTGAAAGAGTTGACTTGAAAGAATTAGTAAATCAATTATATTTAAAAGAAATTTTATATTTTATAAGTTTTATAAGAATTTTATAAATAATTAATAATAACAAGACGAGATAAGATAAAATGACAAAAATCAGCATTATCATTCCTACATTCAATGAAGAGGAATATTTACCTCAACTTTTAGATAGTATAAAAGATCAGAATTACACCGATTACGAAATAATAATTGCTGATGCTCAGTCTAAAGATAAAACGCGTGAAATTGCCAAATCATATGGTTGTATTATTACTGATGGTGGTTTACCTGCACTTGGAAGAAATAATGGGGCTAAAAAAGCTAATGGTGAGCTTCTTTTGTTTCTAGATTCTGATTTAATTTTAACTGATGATTATCTCAAAGATTCCGTGGAAGAATTCGAAGAAAACAAGTTGGGAATTGCTATAACCCAAATGATTCCGCTTTCTGATAAAAAAAGGGACAAAGTACTTCATGAATTTGCTAACCGATTTATGATAATGGTTGAATCAATTAAACCACATGGTGCCGGATGCTATGGAATAATCTCTCGTAAAGATTTACATGATCAAGTAGGCGGATTTGATGAATCCCTTGATTTTGGAGAAGATAGCGATTATATAGAACGAATTGGTAAAATAAGTTCATTCAAAGTACTCAGAAAACCACACGTTCTAGTTTCCATACGTAGATTAGAAAAAGAAGGTCTTAAAAGTCTAGCATATAAATACAGCAAAAGTACAGTTTATGACTTTATGGGGAAAAAAATTACTGCTGACGAACTCGATTATACCTTTGGTTACAGTGATGAACATAGCCCTAGCTTTTTGGAAGAAGATAATTACTCTTATGAAAACTTAGAACCCAATGAAACTACTATTTCTTACAATAATCTTGAAAAAAACCATGCAAATCAATCCATTACTCCAAAAAATTCCAATGAGGTTCTTGAGAATTTAGAAACTCCAAAAAAACGAATTATATATTCTGTTTGTGGAGAAGGTCTGGGCCACGCCATAAGAAGTGGAGTAATTCTAGAGGAACTAATTGAAAAATATGACATTCTTATTTTTGCCAGTGACCGGGCTTACACCTATCTTTCCCAAAAATTCGAAAATGTGTATGAAATTTATGGTTTTAATACGGTTTATGAAAATAACACAGTTCAAAACAGAAAAACCTTTGTGAAATCAATGAAAAGGCTGCCTAGAGATTTAAAAGAAAATTTAGGATTGCTCTACAGATTAGCCAGAGATTTTAAACCCAATGCTATTGTTTCTGATTTTGAGTTTTACGCCAGTCTTTTAAGTAAGTTACTTAGAATACCACTCATAAGCATTGATAATATGCATGTAATTACTCAGTGTAACATTGAATATCCTGATAAATACAAAACAGACAAATTGAAGGCAGAAGGTGTCGTAAAATCATTTATTGTTCGGCCTAAAAGACATATAATTATCAGTTATTTTTATCCTGAAATAAAAAACCCCAAAAAAACAATTATTTACCCCCCAGTTCTTAGAAAAGAAATTATGGAGCTTAAGCCAAGTTATAAAAATCACATTTTGGTTTATCAAACCAGTAAATCAAATGAAAAGTTAATAAAAACTTTAAAAATGTTTAAAGAAAAATTCATCGTTTATGGGTTCGATAAAAAAGAAATAGACAAAAATTTAGAATTTAAAATGTTTAATGAAGATGAATTTTTCAGTGATTTGCAGAATTCCAGGGCCATAATAACTAACGGTGGTTTCACTTTGATTAGTGAAGCATTATATCTAAAAAAACCGGTTTACAGCATTCCCGTAAAAGGTCAGTTCGAACAAGTCATAAATGCAATCTATCTTGATAAACTAAGTTATGGTGAGTTTCATGAAGAAATAAATAAAAATAGTCTGGAAAAATTCATCAAAAAACTATCTAAATACCAGAAAAATCTTAAAGAATATGATGGCGGAGATAATAAGGCCTTGATCAAGGAATTAGAGAATTCTATTGAAAAATATGCCAAATAGATATTAAATTCTAAAAATTATTTTTAAAAGATAAATACTAAATTATATATTCAAAAAAATCAGGAAAAATAATAAATTATAGGGTGAAATTATAAGGTTACACCCATATCTAGCTGCTCAGTGAGTTCTTTGTACCTATTACGAATAGTTACTTCCGTAACTCCAGCTATATCTGCCACATCTCTTTGAGTCTTTCGCTCTCCCAAGAGAACAGATGCAATGTATAAAGCGGCTGCAGCCACACCCGTTGGACCTCTACCAGAAGTAAGTCCTTTTTCCATGGCCTTTTCAATAATTTCGATGGCCTTAGATTGTACTTCACCAGATAATCCCAGTTCACTTGCAAATCTAGGTACATAATCCACAGGGGATGTTGGAGGAAGTTTTATTCCTAATTCTCTAGTTAAGAACCTGTAAGTCCTGCCTACTTCTTTTTTACTTACTCTAGAAACTTCAGCAATTTCATCTAAAGTACGAGGCACGTTACAACGCCTACAAGCAGCATATAATGATGCAGCAACTACACCCTCAATACTTCTTCCCCGGATAAGCTTGTTTTCCACAGCACTTCTGTAAACTACAGATGCTGCTTCCCTTACACTCCTAGGAAGTCCTAATCGAGAAGAATCCCTGTCCAGTTCACTAAGGGCAAAGGCCAGGTTTCTTTCAGTAGCACCAGAAATTCTGATTTTTCTCTGCCATTTTCTCAATCGGTACCATTGGGCCCGATTTCTGGCAGGAATATCTCTACCATAGATATCCTTATTTCTCCAATCGATCATGGTAGAAAGACCTTTATCGTGAATGGTATAGGTAATAGGTGCTCCTACCCGAGTACGTTTGTCTCTTTGTTCGTGATCAAAGGCTCTCCATTCAGGACCCATGTCCACTAAACTATCGTCGATAACAAGTCCGCATCCACCGCAAACTATTTCAGCTCTTTCATAATCACCAATAAGGTTCTCAGAGCCGCATTCTGGGCATTTTGTTTCCTTTTCAACTTCAGAAACATCACTTTTCATTTTTTCTTTCGTTTTTTACGCCCCCATTTTTTCACAGGTTTTGATGAAATATACAAAACTGCTCCAACGCGGTCATCCAGATGCTTTGTGTTATCCGTGTGTTTTTTAGAATCTCTGTTGCTTAATGGTTTTATAGTGATATAAGGTTCTTTAGTAGGACCAAAAACATCATGTACTTTACCAATTCGCTTTTTATCGTCAGTGAAAACAATTAATCCAAGAGCAGGCGTACTGCTTGATCTTGCAATAATATTTCCCTTGTTGGAGATATGTGAAATAGTTCCCAAAATTTTCATAATTTAAAACCGAAACTTTTATATATTCTTATATAACTACTCTTTTCGCAATAAGACATATATAAATATTTCGATAGGAATATATAAGAAGGTTTTTGATATTAAAAGTAATTTTCCCTTTAAAAACCTTGTGGTGGATAATTAAAAGATTTAATATCATTAATACATCCCAAAGTTAATATGATTAAAAATAAAGGACTATAAATAGATTACTATGCTGATTTAGGTTTCTTTTCACTACTTATAATTTTACCATAATAAACTGCTTCAAAAGCCCAAATAATAGTAGGAAA
>CAYUFT010000031.1:0-20432 GCA_964444115.1 uncultured Methanobacteriaceae archaeon | reverse complement strand
TTATATTCTATTAACATGGCCGAAACTCCCAGATCATGCAGATGCCTTACAAATTCCTCGGCCTCTTTTTTACTATCCACATTGATAGTAGTATCTTCCACAGCAGGTTCTCCATTATTTATTTGTTTAATTATATCCATCATGGGATAAATAATAGATTCACCCAATCTTTGAGCTCTTTTTTGGAGTTCTTCTGGAGAATCCTCCATTTCATAGGCTTGGAAGCCTTCTCTTACAACTCTACTGAAAAAAAAAGCCCTTCCAAAATCAAATGGGAAGTTAAATGCATATTTAATTTCTCTATCATGGGCCTGAGAGGATGTGTATTTTAAAGGTGGTATTTCCATAGAAGGGTGTTTCATTACTACTCCCTCCCTATGTTCCAGCCCTATTTCTTTAATTATTTCTAATATCTTCTCGTGAGCATCATCTGCTGAGAATACACCAAATAGTCTGACCACAGGTAAATTATATTGTTTTAAGAGTTTCCTTTTGTCATCAATAGAAAATGGTTCATTGGATAATTTATGGCGGATGTCGAAAACTCTAAATGCCAGTTTACCAACTTCAGGATAATACTGTGAAACATAAGGGTTGTCCGTACCCACCATTTCACCACATATTACTAGTTCTGGATTATCTGCAAAAAAATCGTCCAATTCCATGAGTTCCTGGGCCTTTTTAGTGGTAAAAGGACATATATATCCTCCACGAGTGAGGGCCACAATTTTATTATGTTTAATGTCCTTATTAACTTCATCAAACCCTTTTGAGTTACTTTCTGGATTTTTAGAGATATCTTGACATATATCACTGCAATTTATACTGGCAATGCGGACATTGTACCCATTCATCTTCTCTTCCACGGCAATTAAATCCTGAAAATGATTTTTAAGGGAAGGCCCTAAAAGAAGAGTTCTTCTAATTTTGGGAAATCCTCTAATTACTTCAATTTCATTTGAAAGATAAATAACAGTCCCGGATTCTAAGTTACCAGTTTCTTTTTTAAAAAGAAGGGTGGGAATACCCATAGAAATGAAAAATTTAGTGTTTCCCTTTTTAATAGATTCTTCCAGCTTTTCTGATTTGATTCCCAGTATTTCTTGAATTTTTTTCTCCAGAAAATCTTCTACTTCAATTTGAGATTCCAGCTCACAAGATGGGCAAGAGTAAAAAAAATGGGTGAGGGTATTGTTTCTCCTCCAATCAACACCCATTTTAGAACTGCATTTAGGACAATTTACCTCGGGCAATTCAATTCCAGGTGATTTAAGTATTTTGGATTTAGAATCCTCAGATTTTTGTCCATTAGACTTATATTCCCTAGAAATTAGTTAACCCCCTCCATTTCAACAATTAAATCCAGCAAATCTGTTTTTGTTATTAGGCCTACCGTATTTTTATTCTCATCTGCTACTGGAAATCCACTTATACCTTGATCCAGCATCATTTGTGCCACTTCAGGAATGGAGCTCGTCATAGAAACCATATGAATTCCTTGAGACATTACATCATCCACCAGAAGATTCCTGATTCTGGCAGATTTGTGTTTGTCTGGAACAACTTTCCTAAAGGATATCATGGCTCGGGAAATATCTTTAGATGTTATTAGTCCTACTAAATCTCCCTCTTCCATTACCAGGAGCCGACCCACTTTAGCATCCATCATGACCCTCCGGGCATGAACTAATCTGTCAGAAGGAGACACAGTGATTAAATCCTCGCTCATTAAATCCTGAACAGACTTGTTTTCATATGCTTTACCTCGACAAGTATCTATGAGATCGGATTTAGTAAGCAGACCAATCACATCACCATCATCCATTACTGGAATTCCACCAATATTATTTTCCAGCATTAAGTTGGCTGCATAGCCGATATCCGTTTCAGTTTCCACTGCAAAGAGCTCATTAGTCATTACCGTAGAAACATGAAAATGGGAAGGGGGTAAGTTTCCATATTTAGATGACCCCAGTTTATTGGCAATGTCTTTTTCGGTTATCATACCTACCATCTCTTTAACATTATCCTGATTGGTATTGATAACTGCCAGCCGAGACATTTTGTGTTTTTTCATGACTCTGAGAGCATCACAAATGTTCTGGTCTTTATCTATGGAAACAATATCCTCTGACATTATATTTTTTACTCGCATTAAAATCCCCTTTCTTTTTAGGTTTCATTTATAAATTCTGCGATTTTCACTTATTTTCTACTGAATGGCTTTAATTATATCTGTTTTAGTGATGATACCAACTAGTTCATCATCTTCAACCACTGGAATTCCGCTAATCTCACTTTCCATCATGACTTTAGCTGCTTCTGAAGCATCATCTGCTGAGCTTAATTTGACAATGCGATCAGTCATAATATCCCCAGCAGTCATCATGGAAATCATACGCACATTTCTTTTTCCTTCTCCTTCAACAGGACGAACGAAGTATATTCTCTCCACATTAATCCCTTTTCCAGGATCTTCAATTTGGGCAAAAGAAATGTTTTCAGAGGTTATAATCCCCACCGGTTCATTATCTCTTATTACCACAACACGACCAATTTTATTTTCTTCCATTATGTTGATAACATGAGAAATGGCGTGATTTTCGTTTACCGTAACCACTTTAGAACTCATTAACTCTGAAATTCTCCATTTGCCTCTGAATTTGTTTTCATAAACTTTCATGAGATCTGTTTTGGTTATAATACCAACTAATTCCCCTTGATCAATAACCGGCAGTGACCCAATATCATTTTTTAACATTAGCTCGACCGCTTCTTTTGAATTTAATCCTGGAGCTACAGTAATTAAATTGTTATTCATTACTCTCCTTACAGCAATTTTGTCAATAGGCCTTCTTCTCCAGGCCGGTCCTTTTCCACTTAGTTTGTGAGTAATGTCCCTATCAGTTACTATCCCTACCGGATCTCCATCGTGGTCAACTACTACAATGCGACCAATTCCATTTTTGAGCATGAGGTTACGGGCATAAGCTACTTGTTCCGTATCTTGAATTACCACTACTTCCTCACTCATTATATCTTTTATTTTCATCAAATCACCTGCGGTATACTAAATAGAGGTTTAATAATTCTATGTATTACAGTGTTTTTGATTCAAAATCATCGATATCCCTATTTTTATGAAATACCAGATTAATTTAGAAATATTGAAAAATATATGGACATTACTGTTTTATGACTTTTAGTAAGTCTCTTTCAGTAATAATGCCCACTAACTCTCCATTTTTAATTACTGGTAATCCACCAATTCCTTCATTTTGCATCAATTCACATAAATCGCCTAAACGAGTCATTGGTGTGGTGCTTATGACTTCTTTTTCCATTATCTCCGTAATTTTTGAGTTAAGAATTTCCTCAGCACTATTGGAAGTCATATTGTTAAAGACTTTGCTTTGGCCTAAAATTTCCAGAATATCAGTGGAAGTGATTATGCCTACCAGTTTCTCTTTTTCTGGGTGAGAAGTTCTTCTCTCTTCTCCCACCACAGGTATCCTTCTCAGTTTGTTTCTAACCATTATTTTAGATGCACTCTCAATGGGTGTTCCCGGAGTGGTAGTTATAACTTTTTTAGTCATATAGTCCTCTACTAACTCATCAGTGAGAACTCCTGATAGTAAAAGAGCTAAATCTCTTTCAGAAACAATCCCCACTATATTATCGCCAGAGTCAATAACTGGTAAAGCCCCCACACCGTATTCTAACATTTTTTCAACTGCAGTATTTAGGGAGTCTTTGTAGCTTAAATAATGGACATCACGAGTCATTATTTTTTTAACAGACTCGTTGATGGCTGCTAAAAAATTGTCGTGATATTTTTCTTCCAGGATTTTAAATTTGTCTCCTCCACCCAGGAAGTCCAGTATATCCATAGAAGTTACGATACCCATAAGTTTCCCAGTTCCAGGATTTGTAATGGGTAATCTCCTGAATTTGTTTTTAACCATTATAACCGCAGCTTCTTTAATACTGGCAGTTTGTGGTATAGTGACCACTTCTTTTTTGGCGACGGTCATAATATCGCCTTCGTGTTCAAAATTTCTGCTTCCAAATTCTATGGGCCCACGGTCCATAGATTTTACGATGTTTATGGTGTCTTTTCTTCTCATCCATACACCTCTCTCGGAGATATGATTACTTATGTAATTTGAATGAAATTTATACAATTTTAGTCTATTTAACACACATTTAATCATTTATTTGATATTGGTGAAAACTAAAGAACTTTTCTTAAAGAATTTCTCTTTAATAATCATCCATTTTCAATTTCGACGTTCTATTGAATTTGCAGATAGTATAATACTAATTTTGATTTTTTTCATATCATCGTGAGTTAGATATTATTTTCAGTTTTAGAATATAATATTTCTTGCCAAGCCAATTATAGAAAATCTTTGAACAAAAAGGCCATTTTGCAATTTGAATTGAGAATCAATTTATATACGACCTCAAAACGTCTTCTCTCGAAACAATACCTACTAGTTCAGATTCTTTGGCCATTTCGGGTTCTTTTTTAATAAATATTGCATTTTCCACAACAGGCAAGCGCCCGATATCCTTTTGAATCATTAAATCTGCAGCTTCCTCCAAAGACATCTTAGATGTCCCCACAATAGGTGGAGTCTTCATGATTTTTTCTATAGGAATATTTCGCTTCGCATCACCAGATCCAGTGCCAATTCGAGTGTGACCCGACTTGATAATATCTTTGCGAGTGACTATTCCAATTAACTTACCCTTCTTTAAAACAGGCAAGCCAGAAAAGCCCGATTCGCCCATTTTATTCCACAAAGTGGAAATAGAATCCTGGTAGTCACAGGTGACGACGTTTTCGGTTTTAATATCTCCCAAAGTTTTTTGGGGAGCATTAATTCCATCCTTTAAAAAAGCTAATAAAATATCAAACACACTTAAAATTCCCAGTAATTTAGTACTATCACTGGATTCTACCACCGGGGCCTGAATTTCTTCAGAATTTATTAAATTTTGAGCAGCATGGTGTAATTCCATTTCTGGAGTAAAAATTAGTTTGGGCCGCTCCATTATGCCCCTTGCTTCAATATTAGATTTATTGGCAGAAATATTTTGCATATCCCCTCGGGTAATTAAACCTTTTAAGTGGCCTTCCTCAACCACAGGGATACAGCGGAAGTCCTCTTCCCGGAATATAGATCGCACTCTCGTAGCAGATGTGCTTACAGAAACTGTGACCGGGTTAGAGGTCATTGCCTCTTCCACAATCAAGTTATTCACCTTCTAAATCCTCTTTACATTCCTCACATAAATACTTGCCATCTACTTCATCCAAGTAATCTTCAAAGTTCCCACATGCTTCACAGGCACCAGGAACGGGCCTGTCACCAGATGGATAACCCACTTGATTTTCTGTAATTCGGGCATTTTCTACCAGAATTTCAGTAAGCTCAGGTGAAACTGCCATTACATCAGTAGATGTTAAAATACCAACTAGAGCACCACCATTAACCACCGGAAGGCGCCTAATACTATTTTTAGCCATTAAACGAGCTGCCTCATTTAATTCCCTCTCAGGTCCTATGCTAATGAGATTTTTAGTCATTACTTGGCCAATAGTTATATCACTAGCTTTCAAATCTTTGGAAACTACTTTTCTAATGATATCGCTTTCAGTGATTAGTCCTTCAGGTTCAGAGTTGCTTTTAACTACTAGACTACCAACTTTAATTTGATTCATGAGTATTGCTGCTTCGGCAACGCTGATTTTAGGGTCTACTGTGACCACATTTGAGGTCATGGCATCGTGTACAGTGACTTTAGTTTCCATTTCCATCTAAAAACCTCCTATCTGACTTCTAGAAGTTTATGTACTTGAGGTATGGTCAGTACATTTAGGTGTTCTCCTACCTTTTCAGACATGCTGAACAGTTTAGGAGTGTGTTGAACCCAATATTCGAGTGGACTGGCCGGTTGAAGCACCATAACAATCCGGGAAGGATCAGAAATATTTTCTTTTATGGTTTTTGCAACATGTCCTAAAGTTTCCACTTTTGTTGAGGGCAACATTACCACTTTACAATATACATTTACCCTTCTTGATATTAATATGTTTAGGGATTCTATCTCCCGTTCTATAAGATCGTCCTTAGTGTGGCTAGAAAAATGTTCTGGGAGTTTTATATCTACTGATGCATGATTAATTAGATTTGCAATCTTTTCAACTTCTTTAGGGAGAGAACCATTGGTTTCTAAGAGAGATTTGAATTTATTTTTTTGATATTTTTCCAAAAAAGTTTTTATAAAATCTGCTTGAAGTAAAGGTTCCCCGCCGGTAAATGAAATTGAGTGGAAATCAGGAGTTAAAATACTTTCAATTGTTTGAAAAAGTTCTTCCACCGTTGTATTCTTGCCAGTAGTACTTTTTCTGCTTTCTGGAGTATCACAATAATTGCAATTCAGATTACAACCTGCAAAACGAACAAAAATTTGTCTTCTACCAATTAAAATGCCTTCTCCTTGAATACTGGAAAAAACTTCTATTATAGGTGCTTTCATAAAAATCCTCGAAATTTTAGTTTTATAAATTTTAGTTTTATTATGGCGGTAATTGTATTGTGTTTTTTACATTTTAACAGACATTAATGTGCTTATTTTTGAATTATAATCTCATATTTGTCAAAAATTTAAAAAATAAACATATTATTCGCTTTTAGTGAAAAAAGCACCCTGTCCGATACCTTCATTGACACATATCTCCACACTGGAAATTTTAGCCCCATTTTTCTTTAACTTATTAAATACACGTTCAGCAAAGTACTCTGCCAGATCTTCGGCCGAAGTAGATTTCAAATCAAGTAGTAAACAATCCTCTGCTGGTAATTTATATTCTTTTCCCTGAATAACAAATTCTACTGAACCTTCAGTAGATTTAAACTTAATTAGGTCGTTTTGTAGCGGAATCAATACTTTATGATCTAGTGTAGAAGATATATCTCTTACAACTCCTTTGACTTCCTTAAAATCAGCTACAAAGCCAAATTTTCCACTGCGTTCTCCTTCTACTTGCACATCCACTATATACGAGTGACCATGTATACATCCACACGATTCATGCTCGGGAATCATGTGTGCTGCAGAAAATCTTAAATTAGCGTGAATACCATTAATAACAATTTTCATGATTTAACCTTTAATTAACCTTTAGTCTTAATTTAAATAAATTAATAAGATAAAAATATTTTTAATGCATTGAATTTCATTAATGAATTTTCTATAAAATAAATTAAATAGAGAATTGTATTTATTTTAAATATCTTAATTTAATTAAGTATGGGTTATTTATTTATTTCAAAATAAAATAAAAACATCCATAAATTATAAATAACTAGTGGGATGGCTATAAAAATAACTTAAAATGCACGTGTTTTAGATATATCTCTTTCAATTGACTCTATTTCTTCAATATATGCTTCAGAAATATTATTAATAATTTTAAATAAATCATTTCTGCTAATGCTTTTTGTCTCTAAAATACCAATGGTTTCAACATCTTTTGGAGTCCCATCACTAGTTATATTGATTCCCAAGTGAATTTTCATGCTGGTTGCTGATATAGTGGCTATTGAAACCGTTAGTTTTCCATTTCCTATAAACAGATCATCACCACTACGATTACATTGAACTCCCCACTGAGCCAGTTCATCTTTTAATATCATGACCAGAATCCTCTGGCGATGATAACAAAGTTTGATATTAGTAGGCTGACAATCGAAATGTTCTACAATGAAATGAATCATTTCCTTTGATTTAATTTCTAAACCAACATCTTCCACATCAATAATTTTTGATGGTTCAATTTCCATTGATCCTATCCAGGAAACTATGCTGGAACCTTTTATTCCTATTTGGTCTAGGGCCCACAAAGGCTGTATCTGGCTCCCATCGTAACATGTGTTTTCTTCGACAAAGTGATTAATCATTTTCATAGAAATCTTCCGTTAAATAAAATTATTGAATGTTAAATTGATTATATGATTGCCAATTAATAGATAAAAATTATTTTATTCAAAATATTATTGAAACTAATTAATTATCTTATGGACTTAGATAAATTAATTTTTGTTGTTTAATTATTTTATAAATCCAGTTACTAATAATGAGCTAACATTTTAATAGTTTATTTAACCATTTAATTAATTATGAGAGCCAGAACCCGAGATTTCATATATACTGCAGATGATTTGTTTTTTGCAACTACATCTTATATACATCCTGAAGACCGGATTCTGGCATTTTTACGTTACATTCCGGATCCTGAAGGTGAACGAATTAAAAATGGTAAAAAATACAGAAAAGTAGGTTCAGAAGAAGCTTACAGCTTTTTAAAAGAAAATTATCCTTATTATTTGTATGATTGCAATAATACAAATGTACAGATGATGGGTGTGCCTTTAAATAAAATTAAAGAAATTTTAAGACCTAATGAAAGATTAGAAGAAATTAGAAATGATTATATTAATAGTGAACATTTAGATGATAAATTTAATAAAAATAATCTTCTAAAAAAGGTTATTAAAGTTGCAGACACATTCCATAAAGGTGCAGATATACCCTATGAAAGCATGGGAATATCCGGATCAATATTACCAGAATTATGTGACTCTCAAAGCTCAGACATAGATTTTGTAATTTATGGTATGGCTAATCATCACCAAGCCATGAATTTATTCGGGAAAATTAAAGATACTGCCGAAAATAAATCATTTAAAAGTATTGATGATAATTACTGGAGAAAAGTTTATAATAAACGAATTACAGACTCCACATTAAGTTTTGAAGAATTTTGTTGGTATGAAAAAAGAAAAAACAACAGAGGAGTTGTGGATGGAACTTTATTTGACATACTGGCCACCCGTGAATGGGACGAGATTTCTGGAACATGGGGTGACACTCGTTATGAACCACTGGGCCAAATGACTGTGGAATGTACTGTATCCAATGCTTTAGCATCATTTGACAATCCAGCAGTTTATGAAGTCAATGATGTGAAAATAATTGAAAGTGGATTTGATTCATTAGATAATGACCCAATTGACTTAGATATTAGTGAAATAGCTTCCTTCACTCATACTTACTCTGGTCAGGCCCTGGAAGGAGAAAGAATTATGGCTCGAGGTAAGTTGGAAAAAGTTATAGGTGAAAAAGAAAGTTATAGGATTGTTGTAGGAACTACAAGAGAATCTTTAAACGAATTTATAAAACTTAAAGAGAATCCCCTGCTGTCTATTCACTAGAAGCTAATTTCAAATCTGTGAAAAACCTAATTAATTATTTAAATTTTCATTCAATTAAAAATACCAATCCAACATATTATTTTTTAATTTAGTTAACATGAAATAGTAATAATAAAAAACTATATAAGTATTACAAATCCAATAGAATAATATTGTATTATTAATAATTCACCTTGAAAATAATTCAATTTAAATAATCAATTTAATTGTAATAGATATAATAGATAATTAAATTAACAGAATTATATTTAAATGAATTAAAAGTAAGTTATAACAATTGTAATATTAATTATCTCGATGAATTTCGATTTCCTGGAATATCCTGGAGGATTTTTATGAATAAAACACCCGTAAATATTGGATTAATTGGTTTTGGAACCATTGGATCCGGTGTAATAGAAATATTTAATCAAAATATTGATTTAATAGAAAAAAAAGTTGGAAAAAAAGTTAATCTTAAAAAAGTAGTTGATCTAGATATAAGCACCGATAGAGGAGTTGAAATCAGCTCTGAAAAACTTTCTACAGATGTTAATGACATTCTAGAAGATCCAGAAATATCTATTGTTATCGAACTGATTGGAGGATATGAGCCTGCACGCAGTTTTATTCTTAAGGCCTTGGAAAATGGAAAACACGTGGTTACAGCCAATAAAGCTTTGCTAGCAAAACACTGGGAAGAAATAACGGCGGTTTCTGAAAAAAATAATGTGAGAATTTCATTCGAGGCCAGTGTAGGTGGAGGAATACCTCTTTTACAACCATTAAATGAATCTCTGGCAGCTAATAACTTTGAAGGTATTTATGGAATAATAAATGGAACTGCCAATTATATACTCAGCAAAATGAGTGAAGAAGGATTAAAATTTGATGATGTTCTTAAAGAAGCTCAAGAAAAAGGTTATGCAGAAAAAGACCCTACTTTCGATATTGAGGGTCATGATACTGCTCAAAAGCTGATAATTTTAACCATACTGGGTTTTGGAACTTATGTTGCTCAGGAAAAGTTCCATGTCGAAGGAATAACAAAAATTACTCCTCAAGATATTGAATTTACTTCCAAAAAACTGAAATATGTTACTAAACTTCTGGGAATCACTAGAAAGGTGGGAGATGAATTAGAAGTAAGAGTGCACCCCACATTAATTCCTCAGAATCATCTATTGGCTTCAGTAAATGACATTTTCAATGGAATTTACATGATTGGAGATGCAGTAGGTCCAGTTATGATGTATGGACAAGGTGCGGGGATGATGCCCACCGCCAGTGCCATAGTAGGGGATTGTATTGACATAATCAGTAATCCTGAAAAAGAAATAACTTATGGTCCTCCCCAAAGTCAAAACAAAGCTATTAAGCATATGGCTGAAGTGGTTTCTAAATATTATATACGTTTAAAAGCTCTTGATCAACCAGGAGTACTTCATAAAATCTCTGGGATTTTTAGTAAGTACCACATTAGTCTGGAATTTGTTAGTCAAGAGAAAAATGATGAAAATCAACCCATTCCCATATTTATGGTAACTCATAAAGCATCAGAAAAGAATATTATGGATGCCATCTCCCAAATAGACCAGTTACCAGAAATAAAAGCCCCATGCGCATTAATCAGAATTTTAGAGGATTAAATTCTTAAAATTATTTTTTTAAAATTATAGTAATACTAAAATAAAAAAAAATATAAACTTAATATATTAAAATAGAGATAATAATAATTTATTAAATTAAGGCCATAGCCAGAGAAAATGCAGTAAAAAGAGAATAAATGGATAATAAGTGATAAAATGACAATTAAAGTCTCTTCGATAAATGAATATTTGTATTGTCCCCTGAAATTATATCTAAGAAATCATTTAGAGCTTGAAGAAATTGAAAATAAAAAAAAATCCGAAAATAAAAACTACAATAAAATTTTGAGCCAGCTAAATAATGATTTTAGAGATATCCTGCGAAGAAATTTGATAAATGTAAACAAAGATATGAGTGCTGCACAAATTAGTGAAACACTATTTAATGATGTCCCCTATCTATTAAAAAAATCTCTGGAAAATTATGAATTTAATAGAGATAATGATAAAAATTTACTTTTTAATGAGTTAGAAAAAGATTTAAAAGTTGAAAATACCATTTTAGCATTGAAAATACACAGAATATTAATAAAAACAAAAAAAGACGCCAGACAAATAGTAGAAATGATTTTTCCCCCCTCATTACAAAGCTATTTAATGAGAGATAAAAGCCTGGAAATATCTGGGAAAATAGATAAAATTGAGATAATAAATGGGAAATATTATCCCATAAGCAGAAAATTAAAAAATCCCCCAATAAGAGGCGTATGGGACTCAGATGCTTTAGAAATAGCTGCTTATGGATTATTAATCGAAAGAGAATTCGATACCGAAGTAATGGTAGGTTTTGTAGATTATGAGCGTTTAGGAGATAGAAGACCAGTAGTTATTGATTCAGATCTCAGAGAAGGGCTTTTTATAGTAATAGATGCTATTCGAGAAATTATAAATCTGGGAGACCTTCCTGAAGTGAATATAAATCCAAAAAAATGTGAAACATGTAGTTATATGGAAATATGCAATCAAAATCTTGATTTTTCATGAAAAGATGCCATTAAACCCTAAAAAAGTGTTTATCCCAAAAATATAAAACTATTAAAAGTTATATATAAAATCATAAGGTGATAAAATGAAACAAGATGAACTCATGAAAAAATGCGAAGGAATGGAAGATTCCAGTGTGATGGGTGCTTGCAGAGTAATGCTAGAGCTAATGGACAAAGAAAAAGTCAAAATAGAAGACGAAAAAGGTCAGACTTATTTAGGAATGGCTGAAAACTTAAAACCTGCCGACGTATCAAAAGTGCTGCAATTAGCATTAAAAGTGCGTGAAAGTGGAGATATAAAAGATCCTGAGCTGAAAAACGCTGCCAGCAGGATTATTAGGGCCATAGAAATGAGTTAAACCATAGTAACATAAAAATAATATTTTAATTTATTTTCATTTATCTAAGTATTTAATTAATATTTATTTTTATAGGATTTTGAAATTGATAATATTTTGAGTAAATAACTCACTTTTATAATTCTAAAACCTTTTTTTAGAGATTTTTTTAATATCAAAAATTGCAGTATCCGCAACTGCCATTACCGCCATCACTCCTGCCTGTATAGGATCTGTTACTACCAAATCTGCTTTTTCAGTAACACTACCTGGCATGCTAAGGCTAATTACCACTAGATCATGCTCGTTTTTAACCTTTTCCACAGCATCCGTGATTTTTCCACCCATTAAAGATCCAGCCAAAACAAGAGCACCAACTCGGGGGAGCCTACCAACAGCAAAAACTGCTTCTGCAAGTTCCATTTCACCAACCAAAGGTATAGTATCCACACTAATCCGCTCGCCCCTGATATTATGGCGATCAGCCTCACTAATTGCGCCCATGGCCACTTGAGCCACTTGAGCACCCCCCCCAATGATAATTATCCTTTTTCCATATATATCATCCAGAGATCTATGAACTTTAACTTCTAAAACGGGTTCTGAATCATTAATAGCACTAACTAATTTATCAACATCCCTAACATCCTCCAGTTCCATGTAAATTGAACCAGACCCGTCTTTTTCCACGAATAAATGAGTGTAAGTGATATTGATTCCATCTGAAGCAAACATGTCAGTGATTTGACTTAAAACTCCTGGTCGTTCAATAGTTTTTATGGTAATAGCGACTTTACTCATTAAATATCTCCAAGAAACATTAAAAACTGTAATTAAAATTAATTATGGTATTTTTAGATAATAAATTTATAGATTACCTAATGCCCATGAAAATTTTTTTGTGTATTTTTAATTTAATTCTAAACCTTCAACTAAAAATTAAATCATTATCTTTAAAAAAATATTATATTAATTTAGAATAGAGATTAGAAGTTATTAAAAAAATCAGAATAATAAATCAAAGAATAATAGAATAATATCAAAGAAAAAATTATTCTAGCTCAGATTTAATTTTATCCAATTTTATCTGCTCTTTTCTAAATAAGCTGAGAAAATTATCTTCCTCCTTAACCGGAGTGATATTCAAACCTAAAGCCCTATGTTCATCAATCCAATCCTCTGAAAAGATAGGTACATCTATTTTAATAGGTTCAGAAGTGGGATTAACAACAATAAGGTTTCTGTAAGGGAAGTCCACCTCTACAATGTAACCACCAGTACTGATTATATGATGAGGCCTAACCACAAATTTCATTTGATCACCTAAATTATAATTTAATATTTAAAAATTTTGATTTAAATAGATTTCATATGAAATCCCTGTAATATCCCACTTATTCCTTTATACCCCAAAAAAAACCAAAAACAAACTCACGAACCACCAACAGTGAAAAACCCACTGCAACCGGATAAAATTGCTTGAAAGTAAATATTGGAGCAAAAGCACTGAATATGGCCATGAATATAGGGAATATTAATGCCACAGCAATATTAACCAGAATAGACCAGCTTAAGATGTTAGGAGGCATTCCTAGGAAAAGAACTGAAAATATGGCTCCTAAAGTGAACATGAGGAAGCCTCTAGTAATAAAGATATAAGATCTGTATTTTGAGGCATATTCCATATATGGGCCTTCTATAACATCTGCTTTAGTTTTGAGAATAGCAAATGGATACTCATTTAATAAAATCATGTATCCAATGAAAAATACCAGTGCACCTAAAGCTCCAGCTAAAGTAAATAAAACTGGCCCATGAATATGTTGATAAGAGATTATATCACTCAAAAATACACTGCCAGTCATGGCCACAGGTATAAATAAGGCAATATATATGGGGAATGATCCAAAAGCGATGAGTCTAAAGGCCCTCATTGCACTTAAATCTTCTAAAAATGACCTGGGCACATCCGGATGTTTGGCACCCTTAACAATGTCTGGAAAAGGCATAGACAAAGACATTATGGAACGAGATAAAGATCCCATGAATACATATACGACTTCTTCAATTTTTAAAAGTCCCACAATTGCTATGACACTAGCTAAAGCACCTACAAAGTACATTTGAGGTATTAAGAACAGCAATATGAAAAATATGGACAGTAATCCTACCAAAGGTAGTGCATTGTAAAGGCGCGGTAGGGGAGAATTAGGAACTATGGTTTCTTTGAAAAAAAACTTCAAAGGAGCCATAAAACCCGGGCTGGAAATTGGAGGCCCTATTCTTTGCTGAATTCGCGCATGTACCAATTTTCTCTCAATTCCCGGCAGCCATAGGCCCACAAATAATGCCACGATTAAAGTCCCAATCACTGCTGCTGTTGAATATATGATAGTAGAAGCTTCCATGACTTAATCTCCTAAATTTGAATTTGAGTTATCTTTATAGCGCGATCTGTGCAGGTAAAGCAAGGATCACATTGTACAATGGCCAATTGAGCATCACTAATATGGTTACCAATACATGCTTGCTGCATAGCCCCTATGTTAGTTATAGAAGGGGTTCTTACAATAGACCCCCTTACTCTTCCTTCTTCTAAGGCATAAGAGTGTAAAAGCTTTCCTCGGGGTACTTCTATGTAACTTTTGATAATGCCCGTATCCTGCATTTCCCAACTGCGATCCGTGATAGGGCCTGCAGGAATGTTTTTAATGGCCTGCCTGATGATTTTAATAGATTCAGGAATCTCCAGAACTCTCATTAGAATATTAGACTTTACATCACCATCATCCTGAGTAATCACATCAAACTCAAAGGGATCATATATTTCCATATCACGGCGAAGATCCAAATCCACACCAGTTGATCTAAGAGTCGGACCTGTGGCAGCTAGTCTTAAAGCATCTTTTTTAGTCAAAGCAGCCACACCTGTGATCCTGGACATTACCATCGGATCAGAAACAAATCTATCAGCAAATTCTGTGATTTTTTGCTCAATAAGATCCATACCTTCACTAATTTTCTGGATTCTCATTAAATCAAGTTCACATCTAGGGCGAACTCCACCAATAATAGAAACACCATACTGTACCCGGTTGCCCCCAATCATTCTTAGAAGTTCCATTACAGTTTCTCTAATGTAGAAAACTCGCATAGCAAATGTTTCATGCCCTAAAACCTCACTTCCGTGGGCCAGATAAAGCAAGTGACTGTGGAGTCTTTCCAATTCTCCCATAATAATACGGATATAACTGGCTCTTTCTGGAATTTCAATTCCCATACCTTTCTCAGCAACTAAAACTGAATTCCATATGTGGCTATTAGAACAAATCCCACATATCTTTTCTGTTAGGCTGTTGGCCTTTTCCACAGGTAATCCTTCCATTATACGTTCAATTCCTCTGTGATTAAGACCTACGGTTATCTCTGCGTCTCTTATGATTTCGTCTTCTACAAAGAGTCTAACCCGATAAGGCTCAATGGCAGCAGAGTGGACAGTACCCATGGTAACTTCCGTCTCTATTACCTCTTGCCGTTTTGGTTTATTATTTTCATCCATTATAACACCTGTAAAGTTTTTTGGTGATTTAGATAATTTTTATTTATAATATCACTTAGTTATAGATTAAATTTTAATTATTTGATTAATTATGATTAAATAATTTATTTGAAATTTTTTTTGCTACTGAATTGACATATTATTTATTAGTAAACATAAATACAATTTATTCAGCATCTAAAAGTTTAGGTAAAGCAGCTACTGCACCAGCCAGCACATCTTCCGGCCTTACTGCACATCCTGGAACTTTTGCATCCACAGGTATAATATTATCCACAGGTCCCGAAATTTCTTCAGAGGGTATATCTCCATGGATGTTTTTATAAACTCCACCCATTAAAGCACAGGCTCCTGCAGCTATAACTGCTTTAGGTTCAGGTATTGCATCATATATCTCTTTTAAAGGTTTTTCATTGTGTTTGGTAACTGGGCCGGTAACAATGAGAACATCTGCCTCCCGGGGGTTCCAGGTTAAGAAGATTTTGTATTGCTCTGCATCGAATTTAGGAGAAAAAACAGCATTTACGATTTCTATATCGCAACCATTGCATCCTCCAGTATATACTAGCATGGCATGAACGGCTCTGGCCCTTGAATACGATTTGAGGCTCATTTGATCACTCTCATAATTTATAATTTAATCAATGTTTTTTTTATAATTATAATTAGGCTAAATTTCAGATTAAATCTTTTTTTTCTTTAAAATACTTTTATCTGCTAAAAACTGAGCTATAAAAGCAATTTTATCATCTGAAATCTTGAAAGGTTTATCCATTAACTGATTAATATCTGATTCTACAATTCCAACATCATTTGGATGGATAGTAGCTTTTTCACCAAATAACGCATATAGTGGACAAAAATCGTGACAGTAATAACAGTGCACACATCTCTCACTATTTAGAACTGGAATTTGAGTTTTAACAAGCCCTTCCATTAGTTCTACTGGCTCTTCCAGATTCTTCATCTCCACAGCTTCTGTTGGACAAGCATTACAACATCCACCACATCCAATACAGGCCACTTCCGCCACCTTATCTGTAGGTTGAACACGACCCTCCAGGATTCTGCTTCTCATTTCCATGTCAGTAACCCGGTCTGAGGCAAAAAATATCCTTTTAAAATTGGTATAAGACCCTTCCAGGATTATCCTAATTAAATTTTTCATACTGATTCCTCAAACTCCCTTTCAAACATTACTGCTCTGGCAGGGCAGGCATTAAAACAGGCCCCACAATATATACATTTATCTTCATCTACTACTAATCTTCCATCTTCTGTTTCAGATATGGCCTCTTCTGGACATATTTTTTCACATAGATGGCATTGCATACACAATTTATCATTTATAAACGTGAAACCGTCTTTGATAGATTTTTTACGCATGGTAGTTTTTGGTATAGCATCGACAGGACAGTGAATACCACATTTTTCACATAAAATACATTTGGCCTTATCCACATCAATGGTTCCTCTTTTAAGAGTTATGGCCACTTTAGGACATATTTCGGCACAAATGCCGCATGATATGCAGTCATCAGAAATACTTCCATCCCAGGTAACCTTTTTAAAGCTCCGGGCCTCATTTATATCACAGACCTTTACACATCGGCCACATGATACACAGTACCCTTTTAGTCCCATCCCGGATATTTCTGATGGTCTTAATGTTCCCACTGGACAAACAGAAAGACAGTCCATATTTTCACATTCAGTGCATATTGAAGGATCAAATCTTAGTTTTCCATCAATCATTCTTAGAGCATCATTTTCACATGCATCCGCACATAAACCACAATTTAGGCAAGATATAATACTTCCTGTGACTGTTGAAGTTCCAGGCGATTCATTAAATTTAATATTTTCTTTATCACCATCATCTTCTGGTTTTTTAATAGAAACCTGGAAGTCTTTTATATAAATAGCGCTATTAGGACACTCTTTTACACATTTAAGGCAGATAGTACATTTTTCATTATCAATTGTGGTATCTTTAATAGCATCTGCGGGACATAGATCTTCACAGACTCTGCACTCAGTACAAACTCCGCTTTGATCAACATCCACCATTATGGCTTCAGTAGGACAGTGATACTCACATCTACGACATAAAGTACATTTATCCAGATCAGTTACCACATTTACCCTTTCCACCTCATCTTGTTCAGCAGATACCCGTTTAGGAGCTTGTATTGCTAAATTTAAAGATTCTAAAAATTGTAGCTGACGATCTTCAATAATATCAAAGGCATCAATTCTTGCTTCATGCGGACAAGCATCAACACAAATCCCACAGCGAGCACATATACCCTTAGTTACACCATTCTCAATTTTTATACTGTTAACTGGGCAGGTGAATTCGCAAACACCACACGCATTACATCGTGCCCGGTCTACAACATAACCACCATATTTATTTTTGAATATAGCTCGATTAGGACAAGCATCTGCGCATGCACCACAAGTAATGCAGCTAAAAGCCTTCCCATCAATAAGACGTATAGCCTCTGTGGGACACTCTTTTATGCATTCCCCTGACCCCTCGCACTTGTTAGTTGATAAAAACATGATAACTCCTCTAAATTCATTTACCGCGTTATTAAACAGCATTATTTAATTTATTAATAATTTCCTATTAGTTATATCAACAATATGATTAAATAATGATTTAAATTAATTAAATTGGGTTGATTAGTGATTTTTGATGATTTAATATATTTTAAATTATGTTTTTGTAGGTTGGCGGCCGAAAACGATTTTTCCAGCAAATATACCAATAATACATACGACAAATCCACTGGCTAAAGGTGAATCAGCATAATAAGGGAAAGGTCCTATTTGCCAGGCCATGTATAATGCAGCAATTATAACTACAATATAAGACGAATAAGGGAAGTGTATTTCACTTTCAGGATAATTTTTTATTCTAGATCCCAATATAAACCCTAGTAGGAATCCGAATAATGTTGGGCCGAGATATAACATTTTTATTCTCCTATAACATTAATTATTAAATTTAATAGTTCTAATGGTTATCCCCATCAGCATCACTGTTTTCTTCATCATGGTTAAATTGCATAAATGCTATCACTACTGCACTTAAACCAACCATAACTTTTAAACCAACCACTATATTCAAATAAGGGATAATACCCGCATGTATCGGATCTGGATAATCAAATAAATTCTTGATGAAAGTAGGAACCAATTGATTTAAATCAACTCCGAGGTTGTAAAGAAAAAACCCGGAGAATATTAATCCTGCTAATCCCAGACCCACATAAATTAAGGCACCCGCACTTTCCATAGCCGCCATGAAGTTATGTGAAAAATGGAAAGGATTTTCTTTTAATCCGTAAACAACAGCACAGAATATAAATGCTCCTGCAATCATAGCCCCTCCCTGAAATCCTCCTCCAGGAGTAATGTGTCCTCCAAGAATTGTTAAAACTCCTAAACACATTATTAGCATTGCTGCAGGGAATACGAATATTTTAAGTATTGTACTCATTTATTTGCCTCCCAGTTGTACTTTTCCTCTTCCAAATATTAGGAGGGTGATAATCACAGCAGTAACAAGAATAAGGGCCTCTCCCAGAGTATCGAAAGCTCTCCAATCAAAAACCACATTGGTTACCATGTTAGGAGCAATTTTGGTACCGACCCATAGATATACTTGATTTATACCAGGATTTAGAGCTTCTTTAAATCCAACCATGGATTCTAATAAAGTTATACCAAACAGTGCCAGAGCAATAGATGCTATTAAATTTCTTATACCTTCAGACATGGTCCATCCTCCAGCAGAGTAATTTTTGCTTATTATAATTATCAGACATGAGATGTCCCCCAGTAGAATAATGTTATGAGCACACCAAGTGTCAAAATGACATAAAAGGTCATACTATTAATTGAATCATTCTGCTCTCTCTTAAGGCGAGGAATAATAGGCATGGCAGTCACCATAATAAAGAAAAGAGCCAATACAACAACTAACATCAAAATATCACTTATTTTTCTAAGCATTATAGCTGCAATAAGAACAGATGATATCAACGTTATTTCAGCAGCCAGAACAGCTGACGCAGACATATTTGTAACTGCTTCTTGTTCTTTAGCCTTATCTTGAATTTCCTGTATCTTTCCAATAATTAGATCATAAAGATTCATAAAATCCCCCTAAACGATCTATCATTAATCAAATTGTAGGTTTTTGTTAAAGCATCAATAGTAGGAGTTGGTTGTTTCAAACTTTTTAAAAGTTCTGACTCTAAAATCTCTAATTCTAATTTAAGATCATTGAATTCTTTTCTTCCAACGTATTCATTCATCATACCAGCCCCTGAGCAATTTGTGCCAGATTATCTGTGGCTAAGTGTGGGAAAAGACCTAATACAAGACAAATCACCAAAAATGCTACCATAGAAATGATTGTAGCCCTTGGTATTTTTTCATTTATAATTTCAAGGTCTTTGGGGCGTGGCCTCAAGTAAATAGTATAAAATACTTTAACAAAAGTCATGAAGGTTATTATACTCAATAAAACCATCAATATACCTAATTCAGGAAATCCTGCACCTATAGATGCTTGAACAAGCTGAAGTTTACTTTGGAAAGCATTGAATGGTGGAACT
>CAYUFT010000030.1:10555-21509 GCA_964444115.1 uncultured Methanobacteriaceae archaeon | reverse complement strand
CTGATATTAATTTTAAGATCACTATCTCTAAATTCACCCATCATCAAGGTGTTCTGAACAGTGCTGGCCACTAAAAATGGTGGTATAAATTCATTTTTTGTTTCTGCCACTCCCTCATTGCAGGTTTCACAACCTACTTTTCCTGGTGAGCAGTTTCTACATCCTAAGGGGTGGGATTCCTTTACTTTTCGGAAATAACAGTATTTACAGAATCCTCTACAGTCTTTTCCAGGAATACCACCTACATCTGCTATTATTTGCATGCTACCAATTTGGTTTTTATTAAAATAAATAACTTTGTATTTAACATTTAATTATTATTACCACTATTGTAAAGTATAATATGGTCTAGTGGCCTATTATTATAGTTTATAGGTATTTAATTACTTAAATTTAATAAAAATCTAATTTTCTGCTTTAAAAATTAAAAAAAGACAAATTAAAAAAAGACATATAGTCAATTTTTTTAGAATTGCTTTGAATCAAATAAAAATTAATTAATTTTAAATATATGATTATAAGGCTCCAGAATAGAGTGTAATCTATTAAAAATAGTTTTTAATTAAATATATGTAAATATTCGTGAATTTTTAAGAATTGAATGATTATAACCTCTAAAAAAAGTATTAATGGCCGTATTCTTAAACTATATAAAACTTGTGAGTTTACTCCTTATAAGTCTTTCTACTTGTGTCTGAAAGAAAGTTTAATAATATATATTGAACTAAAGGAAGGTTCGTATACTAACTAAAGTGCCAATTGCACTTCCTCGAAGCGAAATTATTTAAAATGCATAAAATATGCAACGCTCAAGAGGCGTGTATACGGAAATTAATTGTTAGGAGGGAAAAAATGGCGAAGTTTGATGATAAGATCGACTTGTATGACGACAGAGGTAACCTCGTCGAAGAACAAGTACCACTAGAAGCTCTAAGTCCGCTACGTAACCCAGCTATTAAAAGTATTGTTCAAGGTATTAAGAGGACAGTAGCTGTGAACTTGGAAGGTATAGAAAACGCCTTGAAGGCCGCCAAAGTTGGTGGACCTGCCTGTAAAATTTTAGGAAGAGAATTGGATCTCGATATAGTAGGTAGTGCAGACTCAATTGCTGCAACCGCTAAAGAAATGATTCAAGTAACCGAGGGCGACGACACTAAGGTAGAGTTACTTTCTGGTGGAAAAAAGGCTTTAGTACAATTACCAACAGCTAGATTTGATGCTGCTGCAGAATACTCTGCTGCACCATTAGTAACTGCTACTGCGTTTGTTCAAGCCATAGTCAGTGAGTTTGACATCTCTATGTACGATGCAAACATGATTAAGGCAGCCGTTCTGGGTAGATACCCACAATCTGTAGAATACATGGGTGCTAACATTGCTACCATGCTGGACATTCCACAAAAATTAGAAGGTCCAGGATACGCCTTAAGAAACATTATGGTGAACCACGTGGTTGCTACCACTTTGAAAAACACCATGCAATCTGCTGCTCTATCAAGTATCTTAGAACAAGCAGCTATGTTTGAAATGGGTGATGCTGTAGGAGCATTTGAAAGAATGCACTTATTAGGATTAGCTTACCAAGGTATGAACGCAGACAATGTAGTATATGATCTGGTCAAATCTAACGGTGCTGAAGGTACTGTAGGATCTGTAATTGCAGATATAGTTGACCGTGCTGCTGAAGACGGTGTTATAGGCGTAGAAAAAGATCTAAACGGATTCAACGTTTATGGAACCGACGACTTAGCTAAATGGAATGCTTATGCTGCAGCTGGTGTAATGGCTGCTACCATGGTAAACCAAGGTGCTGCTCGTGCTGCACAAGGTGTATCATCCACTCTATTATACTACAACGATTCAATTGAATTCGAAACTGGATTACCAAGCGTAGACTTCGGTAGAACCGAAGGTGTAGCTGTAGGATTCTCTTTCTTCAGTCACTCTATCTACGGTGGTGGAGGTCCTGGTATCTTCAACGGAAACCACATCGTAACTAGACACAGTAAAGGGTTTGCTATACCTTGTGTAGCTGCTGCAATGTCTCTTGACGCAGGTACCCAGATGTTCTCCCCTGAAGCAACCTCTGGACTAATCAAAGAAGTGTTCAGCCAAGTGGACGAATTCCGAGAACCACTTAAATATGTCGTGGAGGCAGCTGCCGACATAAAAGGCGACATTTAAATAATCTCACTATTTTCTGGGGGCTTACTAACTAATGGATATGGAAATTTTTCCGCATAGGCTTTTAGGAGCAGATACAACGGAAAGACTATTGAATGACATTTATGATATTAAATTATCAAAAAAATGCTTATTCGTAGACAAAGACTCCCTCCAGCAAATGCCAAGCATTCGACATAAGAGAAATCTATGTCAAAGGAGAGAAAATTGATTTACTAGTGAAGACGGATGAATTCTTTTAAATTGATTTAGAAGAACCATTATTGATTTACTAATGACAAATATATTAAAAACACAATTGGGAATTATTAAGATGATTGGCAAATGCACCCACGTTGTAGACTGTAGGGAAACAATGGGGATGGGTGAAGGAGGCGGAATAGCTCAAAGGGGCACTTTTGCTGAGTGCGGTAGTGAAATACTGGCTGTGGCCATGTCCCCCGGAAGGCGACATATTACTAAGCCCGTTTGTGAAATAACATTTGCTCTAAGGGAAGCAAATTTGATGACCAGTACTCTGGTGTTAAATGCAGGAGCAGGAGTTCCTCAAGATGCTCCAAGTTCTGGTGCAGGAAGTCTTTTTGGCTTAACTCCTAAGGAGATTGAGCAAATGAAAAGACACAAGGTTCTAGTGGTTCATTTGGGTGGTGTGAAATCTCACATTATATATAAAGCCCGATTGATACTGCGGAATGTTGATAAACCTTGCGTCATTATTTGTGAATACCCGGTTGACTTTGAAGATTTTGCAAAAATAGGTGTTAAAACTAGATTAGTGATGCCTGAAAACCCCAAAACTAAAGGAAAAATAGTTGATATTGTTAGTGGCGTAATACGAGGAGAAACTTGTCCCCAAGAAAAGTTGGATGAGATTATTAGAAAAGTTAAGTTAGCATTAGGAGGTGCATGATATGGCACAATATTATCCCGGAACTACAAAGGTTGCCCAAAACAGAAGAAATTTCTGTAACCCTGAATATGAATTAGAAAAGTTAAGGGAGATCTCTGACGAAGACGTAGTAAAAGTCTTAGGTCACAGAGCTCCTGGTGAGGAATACCCAAGCGTCCACCCACCACTCGAAGAAATGGACGAACCTGAAGACCCAATTAGAGAGCTAGTAGAGCCTCTTGACGGTGCAAAAGCTGGTGACCGGACCAGATACATTCAGTTTACCGACTCTATGTACTTTGCTCCTGCTCAACCATTCACTCGATCTCGAGCTTACGTAAGCCGATACAGAGGAGCAGACGCTGGTACTCTATCTGGACGACAGATTATTGAAATCAGAGAAAGAGATCTGGAAAAAATCTCCAAAGAACTCTTAGAAACTGAATTCTTTGATCCTGCTAGAACAGGTGTAAGAGGAGCAGCTGTGCACGGACACTCTTTAAGACTCGACGAAGATGGTATGATGTTTGATATGCTTCGAAGACAAGTCTTCAATAAAGAGACCGGCATTGTTGAAATGGTCAAGGACCAAATTGGTGAAGAACTCGACGAACCAGTAGCTTTAGGTGAGCCATTGGACGAAGAGACTTTAAAGAATAAAACCACCATATACCGGGTAGATGGAGAAGCCTATAAGGATGACAAAGACGCTGTAGAAGTTCTACACAGAATTCACGTCTTAAGATCCCAAGGTGGATACAACCCAGCAGAATAGGGGAGGTAATGATTATGGCTGATAAAAAGTTCATAAGCGCATTAAAAACAAAATTCGAAGAATCCCCGGATGAAAAGAAAACCACTTTCTACAATAAGGGTGGATGGAAACAATCTGAGAGGAAAACTCAGTTTGTGAACGAAGGTAAAGCAATAGCTGAAAAACGTGGAATTCCAATGTACAACCCAGACGTTGGTACTCCTTTAGGACAAAGAGCTTTAATGCCTTACCAAGTTTCCACAACCGATACTTATGTAGAAGGTGACGATCTTCACTTCGTTAATAACGCTGCTATGCAGCAAATGGCAGATGACATTAAAAGAACCGTAGTTGTAGGTTTAAACACTGCCCACAATGTTATTGAAAAAAGATTAGGTAAAGAAGTTACCCCTGAAACAATTACCCACTACTTGGAAACTGTAAACCACGCAATGCCTGGTGCTGCTGTTGTTCAAGAACACATGGTGGAAACTGACCCTACTTTAGTAGCTGACAGTTATGTAAAAGTTTTCACTGGTAATGACGAAATCGCATCTGAAATTGACTCAGCTTTTGTTTTGGACATTAACAAAATGTTCCCTGACGACCAAGCTGAAGTATTAAAAGCTGAAGTAGGAGACGGAATCTGGCAAGTTGTACGGATCCCAACCATCGTTTCACGAACTTGTGACGGTGCAACTACCTCCCGATGGTCTGCTATGCAAGTAGGTATGTCCATGATTTCTGCTTACAAACAGTGTGCAGGAGAAGCCGCAACAGGGGACTTCGCTTACGCTGCAAAACACGCAGAAGTTATCCACATGGGTACTTACTTACCTGTTAGGAGAGCAAGAGGAGAAAACGAACCTGGTGGTATTCCATTCGGTTACTTAGCAGACATATGTCAATCTTCCAGAGTGAACCCTGACGACCCAGTACGAACAACTTTAGATGTTGTGGCTACTGGTGCAATGTTATACGATCAAATCTGGTTAGGTTCTTACATGTCTGGTGGTGTCGGATTCACTCAATACGCTACCGCTGCATACACTGACAATGTCTTAGACGATTTCGTTTACTACGGTAAAGAATACGTAGAAGACAAGTTCGGATTAACTGAAGCACCTAATAACATGGACACTGTACTGGACGTAGGATCTGAAGTAACCTTCTATGCTCTCGAGCAATACGAAGAATACCCAGCTCTACTCGAAACCCAGTTTGGTGGTTCCCAGCGTGCTGCTGTTGTTGCTGCAGCCGCCGGAGCTTCCACTGCTTTTGCAACTGGAAACGCTCAAACCGGTCTAAGCGCATGGTACTTATCCATGTACTTACACAAAGAACAACACTCCAGGCTAGGATTCTATGGTTACGATCTGCAAGATCAATGTGGTGCATCCAACGTATTCTCCATCAGGAACGACGAAGGATTACCTCTTGAACTAAGAGGACCTAACTATCCTAACTACGCAATGAACGTAGGTCACCAAGGTGAATACGCAGGAATCGCTCAAGCTCCACACGCTGCTCGAGGAGACGCCTTTGTCTTCAACCCACTGGTTAAAATCGCATTTGCTGACGACAACTTAGCATTTGACTTCACTAACCCACGGGCTATGTTCGCTAAAGGTGCATTAAGAGAATTCGAACCAGCCGGAGAAAGAGCTTTCATCTCTCCAGCTAAATAGGTGTAACGCAAACACCTATTTTATTTTTTTATTTAAAAGTAAGGAGGATTAATATGGTAGACCCTATGATAACAGGATTAGGTGTTGTTGCCCTTATGGGAGCCGCTGCAACTATTGCAGGTGCTGCTGAGGATTTGGAATCCGATGTAGGATCCATGAGTAACCCAAACTCTCAAGTACAACTTGCTCCGCAAATGGGTAATCTTCACAGAATGTTTAACAAGGCCGTTTCTGGTGAACCAGTACAAATGGGTGCCTGGGTAGGTATCGCAGGTTCATTGGCATTTGTTTTCATGTTTTCTTTAAATTTACCAGTCATTGTGGCTATAGCCGCCGGTGCAGCTATTACTGCTTTGGTTCACGCCACATTCGCTACAACATCTCATATGGGAAGGATTGTAAGCCAATCACAATTTGGCCAACCTTTATACATGGATGTTATTTATCAACACTTAGGGCCAATTGCTGGCCACGGATTCATAGTTACATTTTGTATAGTTGGATTATCATACTTGATGACTTTACCAATTCAAGGCTTAGGCCACCCATTCCCACTCCCATTACTGGCAGTGCTTTGGGGAATAACTATTGGTGCAATAGGTTCATCCACTGGGGATGTTCACTACGGTGCTGAAAGAGAATACCAACAATATCCGTTTGGTGGAGGTATTCCAGTAGCTATCCACGGTGATATCGTGAGAAAGGCAGAACTGGGTGCTAGAAACTCTATGGATGTTGTTTATTTCTGTGCAAAGTATGGTGGACCTGTAACTGGTTTTGCTTTTGGATTAATTGTTTTCCTAAGTTTCTGGATTACTATCGTCTTCGGATTAGTTGGCGGTGTAATTGCTGGTATTGTGATTGTATTACTATTAATTATAATCAACAGCAGAATCGAAGCATTTGCCAGAAACAAGTATGGCCCATACATTGAATAAGGAGGATATAGAATGGACCCATTATTATTAATCGGTGCAGTAACTGTGGGCGGAGTCCTAATTGGTGGAGGTGTACACTTCATACCAGTAGGTGGTGCTCCAGCAGCTATCGCAACAGCAACAGGTGTGGGAACAGGTACCGCTATGCTCGCCGCAGGGGGAGGTATGACTGGTCTGATTACCGCAGCAGCCCTAACTGGACAGCCATTATGGATTGTTTTGGCTTCAGGTGCTATTGGTTCAGCTTTAATGCTAGGTATAACCATGCTTGTAGGTAACTTCGTTTACGTTTGGGGTGTAGGTTGTGTACCTGCATCAGCTAAAGTAGATGTTGACCCAATTACTAAACTTGAACAAAGTAAGTTCGTAACACCCGGAACTGAAGGTCACGGAATTCCAACCGTTTGTTTTATAAGTGGAATCATTGGAGGACTTTTAGGTGGAATTGGTGGAGGACTAATTTATTACTATCTATATAATGCACTCGCTGAAACTTCAGCTTTTGCAGTAACCGGAGCCAGTGTTTCTATTGCTGCAGCTTCCTTAGCAGGAATTCTTGCAGTATCAGTGTTCTTTATAAATGCAGTAGTAGCTTCCTATAACATAGGTGGTACTATTGAAGGTTTCCACGATCCTAAATTCAAGCGTATCCCGCGAGGATTACTTGCTTGTTTCATAGCTTCACTGGTAGCTGGAATTGTAAGTATTTTATTTATTCAAGGAGGTGTCCTCTAATGTCAGTAGCAGGTGGAGGTGGCGGAGAATCTTCTGTCAACCCTAAACATACCCTAGCACTGGGAGTTATTGGTGGACTCGCAGGTATTTACTTAACTCCAATTAGTCCAGTATTAGGGCCTCTTTTTGCAGCATTAGGTGCTGTTTGTGCCATTGTTTGGGGCGCTGACGCTATTGCACGTGTTGCAAGTTACGGTCTAGGTACTGGTGTGCCTTCCATTGGATACATGTCGTTATCTATTGGTATCTTAGGTGGTTTAGGTGGACTAGCTGGTGCAGTCATTTTCGGCCCATCTCTAGCAATACTAGCACCTATTTTCGGATTTATTCTGGCTGTAATTGTTGGTACCATAGTTGCCTTAATTGCTAAAAAGATTATTAAAATGAAAATACCAGTACTGGTAAGTTGTACTGCTGAGTTAGCTGGTGCATCTGCTTTATCTGTAATTGGATTTTCTGCAGCTATTGCTGGAAGCTATTCCATGGCCATTATTCATACCGCAGTTATATCCACTGGATTTATAGCACTGCTTTTAATCCTAAATACTATGGCTATACAACATCCATTTAACGCCTGTTTAGGTCCACAAGAAGACCGAGTTAGAACTCTTAAACTGGCAGGAGCCGCTGCTTTCATGGCCATGTCCATATATGGTCTGTTAGGAATGGCTTTCAATCCAGCTTGGTGGTTAATTAGCTTAGTTGGCGCTATAGGATGGTTCATATCAATCAGAGCATACATCACTGCTTCCCAAGAACAAGCAGCATCTGTTAAATGGTCTGGAATGTGGCCTAAAGAGGAAGAACACTAGGAGGAATCAGAATGGAAATGTTACCTTTAATTAAAATTGCTCCTGAATACAACTTGACTCTTGACCCTTCCACCGGTATGGTTGGAGCAGCTTTAGGTAGAGATGTCGTCTTGGTTTCCTTGGACGCAGTAAATGAACAATTAAATGTACTGGAAGCAGCAGTAGATGATTTATACAATTCTCTAGATCCTACCACAGCTCCTGCAGACTCTTTCCCTGGAAGGGAAGGTGTTTACATGAATGCAGGTAAGCTAACCAATATGGTTTACTGGTTTGTATTTGGTCTTATACTGCTATTAGCTATGCTCCATGCATTCCTTGGAGTACTTTAAGGGGGTATTAAAGTGGCTGAGAAAAAATCACCCGCAGAAGGATGGCCGGTAGTAAACGGGGACTACATTGTTGGAGACCCTGAAAGCCCTGTCGCAGCAACTACTTTAGGTTCTCACAATGAGGACGTAGTTGCCGATGCTGGAGCTGCTATTGCTGGACCATGCAAAACCGAAAACCTCGGAATTGAAAAGATGGTTGCTAACATTGTGTCTAACCCTAACATCAGATTCCTCATTTTATGTGGATCTGAAGTACAAGGACACATCACTGGCCAAAGTATAGAAGCACTTCACGCTAATGGTGTCGATGAAAAGCGAAAAATCGCTGGTGCATCTGGTGCTATTCCATTTGTTGAAAACATAGATGATGATGGTATCGAAAGATTCCAACAACAATTGGAAATCATTAGTATGATTGACGTTGAAGACGCTGCTGCTATACAATCTAAAGTCAAAGAGTGCATCGAGAAAGATCCTGGTGCATTTGAAGAAGAAGCAATGGTCATAAAAGTTGAAGAAAAAGGTGGAGAAGAAGAAGAAGGTGAAGAAGTAAGGCCTGTGGCTCCTGAAACCGCTTTAATCGAGGCCAGAATGCGAAATATTCAGACCGAAGTCAAGAACGTCGGTTCATTACAAAGAATATTTGCAGGTATGTACTCTGGTAAAGTTCAGGGGATCATGATTGGGTTAATCTTCACTTTGACTGTCGGAACTTTCCTACTAATATAAACGAGGTTTTAAGATGTTAATATCAAATAAACCTAATGTCAGAGGAATTAAAAAAGTAGCAGAAGATGTGAAATACCGGGCAGGACTAATTGGTAGGGACCAACGGCTATTCGCTGGGCTCATAGCTACCAGAATTTCTGGTATGGCTATGGGATTCATATTGGCCTTAGTCTTAGTAGGACTACCCGTCATATACGTTTTAGTGAAATAAGAGGCATGATAATATGGCAGAAGAAGATAAAAATATTGTACCTACTGTTATTGTCTCTGCAGATGATTTCAATAAAGCTAATGAGAGATTAGACGAAATGGAAGAAAAAGTCGAATTCACCTGGGGTGAAATCTCTCAAAGAATGGGTCAACAAATTGGTAGGGATATTGGAATCCTATACGGAATCATAATAGGATTATTCATCCTGTTAGTAGTATTCAAAGTTGTAGCAATAGGAGCATTCCTAAAATCTTTAGGTGTTTAGGAGGATTTACATATGTTTAGGTTTGATAAAGAACAAGTTGTTATAGATGTCGCTGGTGTCAAAGTCGGTGGACAGCCTGGTGAATATCCAACTGTTTTAGCAGGAACCATCTTTTACGGTGGACACAAAATTATTAGTGATGAAAAAGCTGGGGTTTTTGATAAAGAAGCAGCTGAATCATTGATAAAAACTATGGAAGAAATGTCTGACGTTACGGGAAACCCACATATCGTCCAGACCTTCGGTGCAACTGCAGATGCAATAGTTAAGTATCTGGAATTTGTAGGTGAAGTAAGCGATGCACCTTTCATGATAGATTCAACTTCAGCTGAGGCTAAGATTGCTGGTGCACAATATGCACATGAAGCTGGATTGGATGAAAGAGCAATTTACAACTCTATAAATATGGCTTCCGAACAATCTGAATTGGATGCAGTTAAAGAAACTGATATCTCCTCTGCTATTGTTCTAGGGTTCAACCCTATGGAACCTGGTGTAGAAGGTAAAATTGGAATCTGGGAAGACGGTGGAAGTGCTCTGGATAAAGGGTTATTAGAAATGTCTGATGAATGTGGAATTACCAAACCATTCATGGACGTAGCTATTACTCCTCTAGGTCAAGGTGCTGGACCTGCTTGCAGAACATCATTTGCTGTTAAAAGTAAATGGGGTTACCCTGTAGGTAGTGGTATCCACAACGTGCCATCCGCATGGGACTGGTTAAGAGGATACAAAAAAGAACACAAAGAAGCATGGCCTGTTTGTGACATAGGTTCTAACATCGTCCAGCAAATGGCTGGTGGGGACTTTGTACTATTCGGTCCTATTGAAAACGCTAAAATTGCGTTTCCAGCATGTGCTATGGCTGACATATTCATAGCTGAAGCTGCTGCAGATATTGGAACTGAAGCTGTCGAAGGACACCCAATTCACAAACTGCTCTAAGAAGGGATTTTCCCTTTCTTTTTTTTTATTTTTTTTTTACTTATTAACTGGATTTCAAATTATTTTTTGGATTAATTTTATTAAATTTTAATAATCTACTAAACTTTTTTTTGATTAGTTATTAATAACATAATTTATATAGTGGAAAAAGGAAACATTGTTCCGGTGTATGGATTTTAATTATCTTACTAATGACAATTAAAAATGTTTAGTCATTAAAGCTAAATCTTATAACTTTACCATACTATAAATTATTTAATGAGTGAAAAAAATGTTTAAAAAGATATTGTTACCGGTCATGGGCGAATATATTGACGAATTGGCAGAACATACTCTGGAAATGGCACAAGGGAAACAAATAGAAGTTATAGGTCTTTATGTGGTCGATACTTCCGTGCCATTTTTGACTCCTTCTAATGTGAAAAAACTCATGAAAGAGGAACTTTCTCAAAGAGGCGATGAAATATTAGCT
>CAYUFT010000030.1:9032-10455 GCA_964444115.1 uncultured Methanobacteriaceae archaeon | reverse complement strand
TTTTTGATAGAATTAATAGTGCTCATCGGAGCCTTAATAGTTTCTTTAATAATCGTTATTAAATCCGCAGATGTATTTGTGGATAACCTGGTGGAAATTGGGGGGGCATTGGGTATATCTCAAATTATTTTGGGGGTAACAGCATCAGCTATAGGTACTTCTCTTCCTGAATTTGGTTCAGCCATGATAGCTTCACTATCAGGCAGTACTGAAATTGGGGTTGGAGTGGTAATAGGTTCTAATATATGGAACATAGCAGGTATCTTAGGGATCACCGCAACCTTTGCGGGAGTTATTAAGACAGAATCAAGAGATCTTAAACGAGATGGCCTGGTAACATTAGGAACTGGTTTAATCCTAATATTTTTCATGTTTTTCGGCGATATTGGCAGAATTGCTTCAATAATCATGATTTTATTATATGCGGTTTATCTATGGCGTTTAATAAAAGATCAAAAGAAATTTGATGCTGAAGAAAAAGTAAAACAGGAAAAACTGGTGGAATTCGACTCTGAGAAGGAATTTGAATCCAAGACCAAAACTTCCAGAATGGCTTCCATAGATAAAAAGAAACTTGCTTTAGTGGGATTAGGTTTGGCCGGATTGATTGTAGGATGTCGAATTCTGGTTTACAGTGGGGTAGAACTGGCTAGAATTGCAGGGATTCCTGAAATGATTATGGGACTTTTTACGCTGGCTATAGGGACCAGTATTCCAGAATTAGTGGTTACTTTTTCTTCGGCCATGAAAGGTCTTCACGAACTTTCTCTGGGTACGGTTCTAGGTAGTAACACCTTCAATATTCTAATAGGTATCGGAGTACCTGCTTTATTCATGTCTATTCCAGTTGAACCGTTATCAATGAGTTTTGATGCTCCATTCATGATATTTGTGACTGTTTTACTGATAGTCCTTATAAAAGCCGGAGGAAATAAGTTAAACCGTACCGGAGGATTAATTTTACTAGCGACCTATATAACTTATGCTGTATTAAGACTATACGTATTAGCGTGATTAAAATGTATGAGAAGATATTAGTAGCTACCATGGGAGAGTATATGGATGATCTTATTGAACACACTCTGGACTTATTGCATGGGGGAGATGTAGAAATAATATGTGTATATGTTGTGGAAACATCTGTACCCTTTTTAACTCCTAAAAAAGTTAAAGAAATGATGATTGAGGAGTTAACTGAAAAAGGAAAAGAAATACTGGTAGACATGGAAAAGGCATTTACTGGTCCAGATTATTCAAATATCAAGTTTAAAGGATTAATGCTGGAGGGTAGCCCTGCAGATGAAATTGTAAAAACTGCTGAAAAAGAAAATGTAGATGTTATAGTGCTGGGAACCGGGAAAAGTATTGTGGATAAGCATCTTTTAGGAAGCGTTTCTGAGAAGATTGTTCACCATGCCCCATG
>CAYUFT010000030.1:2566-8932 GCA_964444115.1 uncultured Methanobacteriaceae archaeon | reverse complement strand
TTGTCATTTTTAAAAAGAGTATTGGGATTAGGACCAAAGCCAGTAATGGCCAAAAGTAGATATATATCAATAGAAGACGCAAAAACGTCCCCATTTACAAAGAAAACTGTGGGTTCTGGATATTCTATGAAGCCTGATGTTTACTATATTGTGGCCTCTGTAGAATTGGGTAATACGACTACTAAATGCATATTAACTGCTACCAACCTGAATACCAGCCGTAGCTACTTACTGGATAAGACAGTTAAAATGACCCGGGATATAAGGCCTCCGAAAAAAGGGGAAGAGGTTTTTGGCTCCACGGTATGGGGTGTGGAACTGACCCAGGAATCTGTTTCAGAAATGGTTAAAGATACTATATTGGAATCATTAAAACGATCAAAAGTTGATATTGAAAAAGATCTGGACTTTGTTGTACGATCTACTGGGGTCACTGCTGGTTTTGCATCTCCTCAAGAAGTGGGTAAACTCATTATTTCCCTGGCTAATGGGTGTTTGGAAGCAGGTATTCCTCCTAGAAAAATGGCCCCGGCCCTTTCTATTGACAGCTTTCCAGACAGATTAAAAGAATTTAGTCTATTAGAAAAGGTCATATTTGATGGAGCAGTGGTAAGTGTTATTCCTCCAACTGGAAAAGAGGTTGTGGCCAATGAAATGGAAGGTGAACTGGTAACTGCAGGTATAAAATTGGGTGCTAAATGGACCAATGTTGATTTCAGAAACCCTTGCGTATCGATGGACTTCGGAACAACATTAGCTGGAAGAATAGTCAATAATGATGAACCATATGCTAAGACTGTGGGAAACTTCTGCGGTCTGGCAGGGGCCGTTTCTGATGCCATAATTCGAGGTACGGAAAAAGTAGATAAAAGGGGCGGTGCTGCTTTAGATTTATATAATAAAGATATAATAAAAAAGGCGGACTGGAAAAAATCTTTGGCATATGCAGAGAGAATTCATGAATTTGTGGACATTAGAAAGGTTCCTGAGGATAGAACTCGATTTGGAACGGTTCCTGTAGATCCTGCTGCCGCCTATAATGCGGGAACTACGTTGATTGGATGTGATATTGGAACCAATGGGGACAAAATAGAGGAATTAACTAAAATTGGCCATGAAATATATGAAAATGACGGTATTCATACTTTGTTCGGAACTTTAGATTATGTGAGTGCATTGATTGTAAAGAGATTAGTGGATGAGGCATTTCAGGAAGGTGTTGTCCAGGAAGGATCTGTTTTGGGAGTTACTGGAAGAGCAGGAATCACCGGTCGAAAACCAGAATTCATAATGGATTACACTAAAGATAGATTTGAAGAATGTCTTTTTGTCTCAGATGCTCTGGCCATGGGTGCAGCAATTATGGCACGTTGTATGAATTCCATTGGAACTCCGCATGTTCCAATTGGCGGAAGACAAGGTGGGCCTTGTATACTGGGTCCGAGAAGGAAGTTACAGAATCAGAAATGAGTTTAAGTTTGATGCTTAACTTTTTATTTTTCATCTTTTTTGTATATTTACTTCCTTAAGATATCATAAAGACATAATATCCGGTATTAATATGGCAATTGCTCTAGTTATGGCTGGTGGTAAAGGAACTCGCATGAAATTGGATTGTGAGAAACCCTTGGTGCAAGCTAATGGAAAATTTTTAATTGATTCTGTAATGAATAATTTGCAGGATTCTACTATTATAAACGATATTTTTATTGCTACCAGCTGTCATGTTCCCTTAACCGAAGAATATGCAATTAAAAAAGGATATAAAATAATTAAAACTCCTGGTGATGGATATTTAGAAGACTTAGGTTTTTTACTATCTTATTTTGAATCAAAAAATCCTGATGAAATCTTATTGACTATTGGTTCGGATCTTCCAGGTGTAGATGGAGAATTAATAGATTTTATTCTAAATGAGTATGGATTAAAATATAAAAAATCGCAAAAACCAGCTATGTGTGTAGCAGTTCCAATTGAAATTTTTGAAAAATATGATTTAGAACCTTCTATTGTTCTTGAAGGCATAGCACCCTCGGGAGTAAATATATTAAGGAGTATAAACAAGATACAAGATGAGGAAGTTTTGGAAGTTCCTAAAATTGAACTTGCCTTAAATATTAATACTTGTAAAGACATAAAAGTCTTTGAAAGGTTTTTTGGTGATAATGATGGAAGAAAGGAAACTGATTAAAGGGGAAGAAAAATTCTGGAGCGAAATTAAAGGATATCAGGTAGCTACTAGCAATGCAAGAATTTTAGGAGAGCTAGAAGAACTGGTAATCAATGATAAAACTGGAAAAATCACCGATGTTGTTATTAAAGTGGAAAAAGGCAGAAATGTCAATGTAAAAGGTTCTAAGAAGAAAGGAGACTTTTTACTGGTTCCGTTCGGTAAAGTTGAAAAAGTAGGCGAATTTATAATAATTGCTGAATAAACTCATTTTTTCCGTTAGTAGGTGTTTTCACCTTCTTCCTAACCTTAATATTATATTACAAATTTAATTATTGATTATTTCAGGATTTAAATTTGATACAATGATTTAATATTAATTAAATTATTCTACTTTTTATATAAATTAAAATATAATAAAATATAATTCATATATTTTTAATTTTCAATCAATCTAGTTTTAATATTTTATGTGGTTATTTTTTATAATAAATTTTTAAAATTAATTTTTGAGAATTATTAACCGTTATTTTTCATTTATAACACAAAATAAGAAAATAAAAAACAATAAAAGAAAAAAAAATGGATTTAAGAAGTTTTTTTGTTTAATTTGAAATTACATCCCCTGTAAACTAGCATCTAACATTCTTTTTGTTTCTGAGGCCAGTTCTGGTGGAAGACCGGTTATGTCCATGCTTAAGAATCCTCTTACAATCATGGAAGCAGCTTCTTCTTCAGTTAAACCTCTAGATGTGAGATATAAAACTTCTTCTTCCGCTATTTTACCCACAGCTGCTTCATGAGACATTTCAAGTTCAGTAGAACTACCTTCCAGTTCAGGAACAGCATATATCATTGAATCGTCAGATAATACCAGTCCATGACATTCTAAATGTCCTTTAACATTCTGGGTTCGGCCAGCTAAATGGCCCCGAGAATATATTTGGGATTGGTCTTTGGAGACCGCACGTGAAATCATTTCTGCTTTACTTCCTTCACCTTCTAAAAGTACTCGGGATCCCATATCTAGCACGGAGTCTTTTTGTCCACCTAAAATGGATTGGAAAAGTACTTTTGAATTAGTACCAGTACAATATGCTGTAGGATAAGATTGTATGCTTCTAACAGGGCTGGTTAAGATATAATTACTGATATATGTAGAGTCATTTCCAACCATTATTCCAGTACGAGGTCTTACATCTACCTGCTCGGCCCAGTTGTGTACCATAGTAAAGGTGATTTTAGCTCCTTTTTTCAAGTAAAACTCAGATACACCTACGTGCAGGGCAGAACTTACGTCTTCCCCCGTAGCACAACCAGTAATAATGTGAAGTTCTGAGTTTTCTTCGGCAATTATCACGTTGTGTGCTGTTTGCATGACCTTTTCGTCACCAATGAACATACAGGCTTGAAGAGGGAATACTTCTTTGGAACCTGGAAGGGATCTTATAAAGTATCCACTTGGTCCTTCATTAGCTTCCCGAAGAGCGGTTTGGGCGGTGTATTTGTCCGTATCTGGAGCAACTGATTTCCACATGTAATCTTTTAACCAGTTGTATTTGTCCAGAGCAACATTCATGCCCATTATTTCCACTGATTCAGAGCCACATGTACTGCAGACTCCTGTCTGATCCACCTGGATGAAAGTCCCGGAACGTTCCTGTTCATCAGGGTCCACTCCCACTTTGAGCAAAGTGTCCTGGACTTTTTTAGGAACTTCATTGGCTTTGGTCACTTTTTCATGTTCGCCGGCTTCTTCTTTTATGAATTTTTCCAGGTCAATGTCCTCACCGTAAAGGGCCTTTTTTTCCTTAGCCTTTTCAGCTTTTCCTAGTGTATCCCGCAACATTGTACACACCCTTTGAATCCTTCTTTACGAATGTCATCTATAATTTCACTGGGGTTTCCAGAACAAGCAATTCTACCATCCATTAAAACATGAGCAGTGTCTGCCTTTACAAAGTTAAGGATATAACCTAAGTGAGTAATTAAAAGACCAGAGTTTTTTCTAAGTCCAGGTTTCTTGTCCTTATCTAGCAATATGTTTATCTCTTCTGCCAGAAGTTCCACATTTTCAATGTCCACTCCAGAGTCAGGCTCATCAAACATGATAAAATCGGGTTTTTGAGCAAGAAGTTGTAATATTTCAGATCTTTTAACTTCTCCACCAGAAAATCCTAAATTAACATCTCTATCCAGGAAATTTTCATCTAATTTCATTTTATAGGCCAGTTTCATCATTTCGGGACTAAGTTCTTCATCATCAGGGTTTTGACCACTTTCCACCTTTAAAAGGTCCATTAAACGGACTCCTCTAATGGCTGGAGGGTTCTGAAAGCTCACGCCAACACCTTTTTTAACCCTTTCTGTAGTATTGAGATCAGTTATATTTTCTCCTTTGAATAGAATTTCTCCATTAGTAACCTTATATTTAGGAAATCCTAAAATTGTCATAAATAGAGTACTCTTTCCGGAACCATTGGGACCCAGTAAAACATGGGTTTCACCCTCATCAATATACAAATCGATATCTTTTAGAACTTTTTTCCCACTAACTTCAACTGCCAGATCGGTTATTTCCAATAGCAGTTTAACCACCACCTTTTAATTTTCGATAAAATTAATTTCATATATTAGTATGGAATAAGTTCAATAAATAAATATTAGAAAAAAAGTTTAAATCACTCTTAAAAGCGAAAAATTGGAATGAAATTGAAAAACATGATTAGATTGCATATGGAATAGAAATTTTTATTTATTAATTTCAAGACAAGTATTAGGATATTTTAAAATAATTTGTAAATATTATTTTAATATTTTAGACTTTAGGCTAATTTCAAATTATATTTACAGAATATCACTATTTATCTATTTTAATTATTTTTTTTGAATTTATAGCATCGAATTGGTCTGTAATAATACATTCCAACATGAATAGCACTTTTTCTATTCCTGATTTTTGCCTTTCAAAAATTAGGGAGGAGTCACAACTTCTTAAATCTGTGTGAACGTCAGAAGCACTCAAAAGAATGTTTTTGTTATTACAGACAGCTAGGCCGCCTTTTCCCACACCTGCTGTGGTCCCAACACCTATATCAGATTTGCAAATTTTTTGTACGGACTTGGCCATTAAAACAGCCATTTCAAGGTCTCCTTTTTGATCATAGATTTTTATATCATTAATGGTTTCTAAAGGCTTCGCGGGATCAAGCCTTAAAATATTTTTAACTCCATTAATAGTGGGAATAAACATCCCGGCCACTAATGATAGATTAAAATCAGAAGAATCTAGATTCCAACTGTAATTTTGAGGATAACCTTGAGAAAAAGCATGAATTTCCTGGGCCACTTTTCCATGGGTGAAGCATTCTGCAGTTGCTATTTTTATTATCATTATATTGGGATAGATTTTTAATCTATTTAATTTTTTCAAAAATAAGATAAAATTCAGGATATATTTAGAATTTGACTAAAAATGAAATCAATTAAAATTAAAAATTAAATTAAGAAGGATTAAAAAAATGTTACATAGTTAATCAATGTTAAACTAATCAATTATAATCAAACAAAGATTATATTCTCTTATTTTTGTTTTCCAGAAGTTTTAAAACTTCTCTAGTTATCACAGCAGAAATTCGATCTAAAGTGTAGGGAGTCACTGGTTCCCAATCTCTAATAAGTTTTCCAGTTCCTATTAAAAGGTGATTTTCTTTTATTCCTTCGTTTTTTAGGAATTCTACAATGGGATTATCATTTTCCAGTTCAGATATATCATTAACAATTATTTCTTCTTCACCTATTCCAAAAACCCCAACTGTACTGACTGTTAAAGCACCGTTGGCCTGAGCATGTTTTATAATTTCTGAAGTTGTTTTTAATGTATCTCCTCCAGCTATTTCAATACAAACCACATCTCCTTTTATCAATTCAATGTTTTCAGGAATTATGTCTTGGGTAATGGGAATTATTTCTTTATTGAATCCTTCACCGGCCAATCTTTTAATGAAATCAACTTTGTATTCACCAATTTCAGCTCCATAAATTCTAAAAACTAAATCATCAATGGAAACCTTCTGACCATCTATGGCATAAACTGTTTCTGGCCCACCTCTATGGGCTTGTATCAAGTTCAAAGCTGTTCGCAGTCCTAATCGTCCAAGGCCTACTAACGCAACTTCTCCTTTAGGGACTTTACT
>CAYUFT010000030.1:0-2466 GCA_964444115.1 uncultured Methanobacteriaceae archaeon | reverse complement strand
TCCCCAATCTTCCTAGCCCTGTTTCAGGATCTAAAACATCTAAAACTTTTATTTCTAGAGCTTCTGCCAGTGAATCACAAGCGCCTCGGGTTATTAAATCCCAGTTGGAATGAATGACATAGGTAGGAAGCTCTGGTTTAATAAGGGGAGGATGATGAGTTACCAACAAATCATAATCTTCATAATTAATTTTTAAGTTGCTTATTTTTGGATTGTTTAGATTATTTGAAGGGAATTTTAACTCAGAAGAAGGAATATAATCCATTAAAACAAGAATTTTTTCTACTTGAATATTATCTGGAGTTTCAGACCCGATAAAACCAACTTTGTCTCCTTCTAAGGCAGTATTCAATGGTATTATTTTTTCAATTTTCTGAAAAAACTCTGCAGCGTTCATATTATCTCCTAATCTTTCCCAATATCTTCTTTAATAGTCACTGTAATTTTTTTCAATTGTTCCGCCAGAATATTATCTAAATTAACTGGTTTAATGGAAGATGCAACCATTGCTGGTCTTTGAAGAGCTTCTAGAAATTTTTCTGTATTTTCTTCTTTAAAAAGAATTCTTTCATAGAAATCAAGAGAGGCCACAGCATATAAAACTCCTTTTTCTTTTAAGACTTCTTCAAGAGATTTTCTGAGCACATCCATGGTCAGAGTCATGGTTCCTGATGTTTTGGACCCTAGTCCTGAGGTGAATATTCGGCCCCGATGATTTGCAGAACTGGCATTTATTCGTTTTTGAGTAAAATTTTTGCTTTGAATCACATTATCACTTTCATCAGAGGAAGGATCTTCAGCTAAAAATATTTTACATAAATTTAATTCTTTAATCTGATTAATATCAATCCCACCCAAGCCAGTGGTATCTATTATCATATCTCCATTTTTTAAGTGACTTAAGTCAGTTGAAAAAGAAATTTTAGTATTATTAATTTCATTCACAGCATTATCTTTAGATTTGACATTCCAAGAAGGATATAATAATTTATTAAGGTGGGGATAAATATCTAAAACTTCAACTTCTTTTATTTCTTTCCTTTGAACTAATTTTTGAGCTAAACTAGCCCCGGTTAGATAAGTACCTGCAATTAAGGGCCTTTTTATTTGAACTGGCAATGAATCTATCCATTCATTAACTGCATCACTCTTTTTACCAGCTATAATCTTAATAATGTCCCAAATAGTCAAAGATGAGTAATATGTAGTTACCATAGACGTTATTCCAGTTTCAAGTTTTGAACAGTATGTTTCTGCTTCTGCTTGTTGAAATGGATTTTCGGAACCATTCTCTTTTGAATCAGTTTTTTTATTCATATAATCAACTGTAATCAGATTAAATTATAATTTATAATAAATTTTTTATTTTGAATATTCACTTTTTAAAACCTATTCTTTCTAAACAAGTTGTTATTTCATCTCTTACAGCTTCAGTAAGGTCTTTCTTGTGTATGGGGTGGGGTGGAGATGTCGTTCCTGTCAGAATACGCCCTTTAGAATCTAAAATAACCATTAAAGAACCTGATCCCGGAACTCCTAATCGGCCACGAGCTATTATAAGATCACAATCACATAAATCCAGTGCCATCTGGGCTTTAGTGATGGCGGGCATTCGAGATAAGTCTGCAGAATTAGTGTGGAATTCTAAATGTTCTGCTTCTGACAGTTTAAATTCATTTAAAACTTCGTTTATCACATTTACTTTTGTTTGATTCCAGTTAGGGACAATAATTCTTTTAGAAGATTTTATATAATTCTGAATAAATTCTATCTCCTCTAATTTATCCCCTCTACGATTTCCATTCATAGATTCTTTATAAGCAGTTTTTATCAAATTTTCCAGACCCATTATATCCCTGCGTATTTATTTATTATTCTATCTTTTATCTTACGATTATTAAACACCATAAAAAAAATCATTATCAAAATCAGATTTTGAGTATTAATTTAATCTTAGCAATTTTCTATGCTTAGATTAATTATGTTTAAATTTAATTATAAATTATTTCATCTGGAAATTTTACATTAGATACTACTTTACATTTTAATTTTTATTTTAATTAATAAATAAAAAAATAAAACATAACCAAATAAACTCAAATCAGTAAGAATACTTTAGAAAATAAAAAATATTTTTAATACTTATAATAATGGGCGGGATTTATTTAATGCTAGTTAGTTATTTTGATGCATTTTGATATTCTGTTTTAAGCCCCATTGATTCTACAACTTTAATGACTTCTTTAAGATTTCCATAAGCAGGGGAACCCACACCTTTAACATCAGATGGGTAATGGTCTGGAATCACAGTAGCTAAATTATCTGCACCAGCTATTAAGGAATATTTAACATTTTCTGGGCCAATGGTGGGTGTAGGAACAGTAATTCTAATATCATGATACATTATTCGAGTAATGGCTATGGTTTTCATTTGTTCTTCAAGGGAACATGGGGGGTGACTGGCCA
>CAYUFT010000029.1:20440-21685 GCA_964444115.1 uncultured Methanobacteriaceae archaeon | reverse complement strand
AAATCATCTATATCTGGACTTTAATGATATGTGGCCCGATAATTCCTTCCCTCAGACGTCATTTCATCAATTTCGACTCTTTCAATTATTTCTACTTTCAAATGATAGAAATCTCTCATTTCTTTAGCATTTAAGATTTTAACTAAAGTACCTGTCTTATAAAAGTCAGATTCAGAATATACGCTTCTATTGATTCCTTCTTTGACTGCTAAAGCTATTCCATAAAAATCGTCTTTGGCTACTCGGTTATAAATTTCACTCCCAATTTGTTTTCCAATTTTTAGATTCATATCAGTTTCATGTAATAAGACCATTTCGGGTATAACGAGTACAGATAATTCATCTTTTAAGTTTAGTTCTCTCATAGTATCCCTCAGTTAGTATAAGTAAGTGTTAATTGCCGTTATTTAACGGCTTGTGATTTTACATGGCTTAAAATATGGCCATGTTTAATTCATAATTATTTAATTCCACAAATTTTGTCACCAGGTGGAATTTATTTGTTCCTCTTCTTTTCTAAACAGTCACACTTGGTTAAAACACATCCAAAAAGGAAATCCACCTTTATTTTGTGTTTTATTAGTGCTTCCTGGTTAAATGTGTAATAAATTTGATTGCCTTGTTTTTCAGCATTAAGGATTTTAGCAGTTTTAAGCACTTTTAGATGCTGCGATGCTGCAGGTTGGGTTAAACCCATCATCCGGGCCATTTCAGACACATTAACTGCTTCTATCTCCCCTGAAGCCAGGGAATAAATCAATAAAAGCCGGTTAATGTTACCCAGTGCTTTAAAAAGTTCTTCTAATTCTTCTGAAATATCACAAGTATATTCAGAATTTATCCTCAGCATGAATCATAAGTATATAAGTATATGCTTATATAGTTTTCGCTTTTAGATACATTTGGTAATTAAAATAAAAATTTTTTTAAATAAGTAGTAAAAATGATAAAAAATAATTTTCATTAAAATAGGCCAATTTCAATCAATTAGTATATACCTCAGGATATATTTACACCAATCTTTAATAAAAGTGAATCCTGAAGTAAATTTCTAACGGAAAATGATTTCTAAAATCTAAAAAAATAGTGGAAATTAAAAAATTTTAGTTGAATTATGAAATTTATCAATTTTACAAATCACTTTAATTAAAATATAAAATTGAAATTATAAATAAAAAAACTCACCTAAAAAATTATAAAAACAAAAACTATAAAATTACAAAACTAAAACTGAAATTAAAATTA
>CAYUFT010000029.1:16496-20340 GCA_964444115.1 uncultured Methanobacteriaceae archaeon | reverse complement strand
ATCCTAAAAATACAAAACTAAAACTGAAAATAATATTAATCCTAAAAATACAAAACTAAAACTGAAAATAATATTAATCCTAAAAATACAAAAATCTGAATTCATAACTAAAACAAAATGAAAATATAAAATTAATAAATATTTTCCTAAAATCCAAAACCTCACCAAAAAATAAACATTAATTCTAAATCCAAAAAAATATTCCTAAAATCCAAAACCAAAAAAATGTTAATTCTAAAAATAAAAAATAAAAAACATTCCTAAAATCCAAAAAATATACTATTAAAAAAAACAAATTGGTTATAGTATGATATTAATTGTAGGTGGAGCAGGTTACATAGGCTCCCATGTAAATAAAGTGCTTCATGAAAATGGAGAAGAGACTCTGGTACTGGATAATCTTAGCTATGGCCATGAAGAGTTTGTTAAATGGGGAGAATTTGTGAAAGGTGACTTATCCGATACAGAACTCCTAAAAGATATATTTAAAAAATATTCCATTGATGCAGTAATGCACTTTGCAGCATTTACCTATGTAGGAGAATCTGTAGAAGACCCCCAGAAATATTATGTTAACAATCTTAAAAACACCCTTAACCTATTGGCGGTAATGAAGGAGTTTAAGGTAAATAAATTTATATTTTCTTCAACCTGTGCCGTTTATGGTGAGCCTCAAAAACTACCACTAAGTGAAGACCATCCCTTAAATCCTATGAGTCCCTATGGAAATTCAAAATTAATGGTTGAAAAAATCCTGGAAGATTATTCAAAGGCCTATGATTTGAGTTATGTTTCTCTAAGATATTTTAATGCCGCAGGAGCTGACCCCGCATCAGAAATTGGAGAATGGCACAATCCAGAAACTCACCTAATACCATTAATACTAGATGCTGCTTCAGGAAGAAGAGAATCTGTGAGCATTTATGGAACAGATTATCCTACTCCAGATGGAACATGTATTAGAGATTATATTCACGTTCTTGATCTGGCCCAGGCCCATTATAAAGCACTGAAATACTTGAATGAAAAAAATGAAAGTCAAGTATTTAATTTAGGTAATGGGAACGGTTTTTCAGTTAAAGAAGTAATTCAAACCAGTCAAATGGTAACTGGAAATCAAATTAAAGTTATAGAAGACGAACCTCGTCCAGGAGATCCTCCTATTTTAGTGGGAAGTTCCGATAAAGCCCGTGAAGTACTAGGCTGGAATCCTCAATGGATAGATCTCCATGATATTATATCCACCGCATGGGACTGGTACCAAAAGTTATATAGAAACAATGACAATCTTTAACATTAATAAAAATAGAAATTTAAAAAAATCATTTTAGATGATTATTGTTTTTTATTAAAATTATTAATTATTAAATAGATAAATCGGTGGATAATTTGGCAAGGCGAAAAGCACAAAGGGAACTGGAAAAAGGAATTGACCTTTCAGATGAAGGTAACTTCTTAGGCGCCCTTCAGCATATGCAACAGGCACTGGAAATATTTTCTGATGCGGGAAATGCTGAGAAAACTGCAGACACCTTGTTAGAAATGGGTAAAACATACTGTCAAATGGGTGAAAACGATTTTGCTCAAGAGAGTTATTATAATGCATTAGAGCTTTATAAAGATACGGAAGATCTTATTGGAGAGGGCTATGCTTATGTTGGTATGGCTGAAATTCAAGAAAAAAGAAATAGGTATGATGAATCCCGTAATACCTATCACAAGGCCATAAAAATATTTAAAAAAGCAGGCGATAGTGAGAAAGAAGCTAAAGTTGTTTCACACTTAGCCAGTACTCTTGAAGCTCAAGGAGCATATCACGACGCCATATATGAACATGAGCGTTCCATAGAGATCAGTAAGAAAGAAAAAGATCTCGCGAGTGAATTATATAATTACGGACGTATATTAAAGCTTGAAAATAAAATAAAAACAAACCGGCCGAGTAATTCTCAATTTTTAATTTTAATAGGATATTTAGGGCTTTTAATTCTGGGAGAATTAGTTACAACCTATTCTAACAAAGAATTCGGCCTAATAATTCACTTTTTAGTTTTAGTTGCTTTACTGGTTCAATCATCCTTTACTAAATCTTATACCTATGCTACTCTTCTAAGGTCCATGATGGTACTGCCTATAATACGGATTATTGGGCTTACCATGCCTCTTATGAACATACCTACCCTTTACTTATTTCCTATAATAGCGGTACCATTATTTGCATCTTCCATTGCCTTGATGAAAATTCAAGGTATAAATAGAAAAAGAGTAGGCCTAATAAAAGGTAATCTAAAGGTTCAGCTTATAATTGCATTAAGCGGGCCATTTTTAGGGTTTATTGAATACAATATATTGCATCCACTTCCTTTAATCCATACTTTTGATGTTAGCAATCTATTATTTGGAGTTATAATTCTTACCATATCTACTGGTCTAGCAGAAGAGCTATTATTCAGAGGTATAATACAGAAGAATTCAGAAGATGTATTAGGAATAGGAATGGGCCTATTATACACGTCATTACTCTTTACCAGCCTTCACATTGGCTGGAATTCCATTCAGGATTTAGTATTTGTATTCATTGTGGCTATGTTCTATGGTTATGCCTTCCAAAAAACCAGAAGTCTTCTGGGCATTACCCTTTCTCACGGAATATCAAATTCAGTATTATTTTTAGTAATGCCATTTTTAATATTCTAAAATAATTTTTTTCAAATAAAGAATTATAAAAAAAACCAGAAATATCATTTTTCAAATAAAGAATAATAAAAAGAAACCGAGAATATCATTTTTCAAATAAAGAATAATAAAAAGAAACCTGGAATATCATTTTTCAAATAAAGAATAATAAAAAGAAATAAGAAACCTGATATTAAAAAAATATAATTTAATAAAATCAATTAAAATAAAAATTTATTTTGGATTTACAATTAATTACAGGTTTGACTATTAATTACAACCCAATAGATCATTTAAATATTCAATTAGTTCTTTTTTAGCTTCTGGTTGTTCAAAAGCAAATTCTAAAGACGTTTTTAACCATTCAACTTTATTACCTATGTCATAAGTTTTCCCCTGGAAAACATATCCATAGATATCATCTAGAAGTCTCATGGCATCGGTTAATTGTATTTCCCCACCAAATCCAGGAGGTACATCCTCAATGTGGTCAAATATTTTACTATCAAGTACATATCTACCCATAATGGCCAAATTGGAAGGTGCTTCATCAACAGAAGGTTTTTCAACCATGTCTTCAATCAAGTAAAGATTTTCATCCTTTTTTTGGCCTTTAATAATCCCATATCGTTCTACTTTATCTACTGGAACTTCTTCTACGGCTATGGCTGACGAACCATATTTTTCATAGACATCCATGAGTTGTTTAGTACAGGGAACCTCAGATCGAGTTATGGTATCCCCTAATAAAACAGCAAAAGGCTCTCCATCTATATGCTTACGAGCACAATAAATAGCATCTCCTAAACCTTTCTGTTCTTTTTGGCGGACATAGTAAATATCAGCCAACTCAGAGATAGCTTCAACTTCCCTCAAGTACTCATCTTTATCATTTTCTTTTAAAATATATTCCAATTCAAATGAGCGGTCAAAGTGATCCTCAATAGATCTTTTTCCTTTTCCAGTTACAATCAATATATCATCGATTCCAGAGGCCACTGCCTCCTCCACCACGTACTGGATGGTTGGTTTGTCAAATACTGGTAACATCTCTTTAGGTTGGGCTTTGGTAGCTGGTAAAAATCGAGTACCAAGGCCTGCTGCGGGTATAACTGCTTTCATATAAACACCAAATAAATAATCAATATTATAATTTTATTTTTCTTAA
>CAYUFT010000029.1:0-16396 GCA_964444115.1 uncultured Methanobacteriaceae archaeon | reverse complement strand
AATATGTATGGACTTATTAAATCTTTTAAACCCTATTTATACAGATTATAATAAATATGTATGGACTTATTAAATCTTTTAAACCCTATTTATACAGATTATAATAAAATTTGTATAAATTTTAAAAAATATTATAATTAATTTATATTATAGGATAATAGATTATAAAAAATTATTGATTTAATATTCACTATATTTCACAAGTAGAATGTTTTATTAACTCTTTTTACATTCTCGGGTTTATTAACTGGGTGCAGAATATAATCTGATTGCATGGCAATACGATTATCCTGACTGGTAAGATTAAATGTACCCTCCCAGTAAGTAATTTGACCATTTATTTCAAAAGAACCATTAAATACATCTCCATTATTAGAGAAGGTTCCATTACCTACCCAGGCAGCACAGCTCATATTATAAGTCCCATTAAAAATAGTATGGAACATAGCTCCCTTTAAATCTTTATTAAAAAGATATAATAATGTATTATAAGTAATATGGATATTATCAAGATGCCCACTACCATTCAGGCCATCAGGAGTGTAATCAAGTGGAGATTCTGAATCTTCAGCATTAGGAATTTTAATAAAAAATTTAAAATCTTTTCCCTGACCAGTAATATTATAATAACCACTTAAAGATCCACTATTATTTGAATTAGAAGGTAGTGAAACATAAGACGTATAATTATACGGCATCTGATCAAATAGCACTTCATCTAAACCACCATAGGCAATTGCCAATCCTAAAATACTGAAAACAAGAAGGAATCCTACAATAAAAATAGCAATTTTAGATTTAGTATTCATGATAATACCCAGAAACTTGTAAAAATAATTAAAACTAAGAAATAAAAATTAAAAATAAATAAATTAAATTATTTATCCACCAGCAACCAGATTACATAGCTCAGGCTGTTGTAAAATAGTGATGGTAACCGATTTATCTGCATTTACAGTAACCAGACATTCCACATATAATGTGTTTACACTAGAAATGAAAGCTACTCCTTGTGCGGAATCAGTGGTAACAACTACGTTATTATCAGTTATATTAGCTGGTAGTTGTAGTACTACATGTGTTGGGAAGGTTAATAAAGTTCCAGTCACATTCTCACTAGGTTCTGGAGTATTAGACCATCCTTCAATGGTTTTAGTCACCACAGCAGATCCACTTGGATTTTCAGATACTGGATCTAAGTAGAGTTTTAAACGCATGGTAGTATTGGCTGGTAAAGATTCATTTCCATAGCCCATAGCATTAGATAAATCAATGACTACTTTACCGTCTTTAGGTTTAGTCCAAGCATTAAAATAGACATTAGAAACAGTTCCATTTTTTAGGGTTGTATTTTCAAAAACACCCGCAGTATGGACCCATGTTGAGCCATTGTTATGTAATGCAATCTTTGTTCCTGCCTCAGTAAGTTGAGCAGGTCCCGCAGTAGGTGTTATCATCATATATGCTGCAACACCAATGATGGCAACCAATATTACTATTAATGCTATAAAAAGTATATTTTTGTTCATTATTATACCACCTTACAAAATGGATACTATCTTGTAAGTAACAACTGCAGCAAAAACAAGCAGAAGAGGAACTATAGCCACATTAGATCCCTTTATAAACGAGCTTATCCTATTACTGCCATTTACTTCTGAGCTTAAAATCTCTTTTAAGGCCAGGAATAAAATTAATGCGATTACTGCAATTATACTATAAGCCATTACCTGACCCATGGTAACCGCAGTAGTTGTTGTAGTTACAGTTGATATCATATTTTTTCCCCTTAACAAATTAAAATTATAAAAATATATAATATAATATAAAATTTACATGACATATAAAACTTTTCATTTTAGATTTTTATTAGTTTTTATATCCACTAAAAGATATTTATCGAATATTAATCACTTAAATTATAATTATAGAACTATACCCTATTTATAGTTGATTATAATAATTAATAAATAATTTAATTAGAATTAATACCTATCTAAAACATTTAAATTTAATTTATACCTATATCCCGGATATTTAACTTATATCTATATCCAGGATATTTAAAAAATCATCCCGAGACAGTTTCTTTATCAAAAGTGTTTTTTGATGACTTTTTAATCCAGATATTATCTCCACATCCATTTTAGTCAGCTTAGACATTTCTTTAATTATTTCTTTATTGGCTTTTCCTTTTTGAGGTATGGCTTTTATTCGTATTTCTAGTCTTTCACGCCAGGAGTTATAACCTGAAATTTCAAAGTTGGATGCATTGGCCGAAACTTCAATATCTACTAATATTCCACCCTCAGTTTCTTTTATAGCTTTCATTTTATTTCCCATTCACATCATAAAACATGATTTATCATTATAACTTTATGAAATAGCATATAAATAAATATTTTGACAGTATATGGGATTATTTGATGATGAATAATTTGAATCATAGCCCCCTCCAAAAGGTAAAGTATAAATAGTGAAAAAGAGAAAAGATGAAGTACTTGCATTTAGAACTGTTTTTCAAGAATGCGGGGGTGGTCGAGCGGTCAAAGGCGCTAGGTTGAGGGCCTAGTGGGTGAGTCCCTTCGCGGGTTCAAGTCCCGTCCCCCGCACCATTATAATAATTAAAATACTATTTTTAAAATAATTAAAAGATTAATATCGTTTTAAAAGCTAAAATAAATTATAATAATTCTAATTACATTTCAAACCAATCAATACTAAATTAAAATTGATAACCATATATGTTGAAATATTCTGACATAAGTATAAAAATCAATCTTTTACAGTAATTTCCACCTGCATTTCTTCCCCATTTTTTAAATCATTTATTAAATCACTATTTAAATCACAGGCGGCCTTGTCAGCATTTATCATTAGAGTACGGCCACAAATGTAATCACTTTTTCTACACACCATGTCTGTAGGATGATTTAAAGGTAACTCAGGGTGTCCATAACCTGTAATTTCATCCTGTGCATGCTTAGTCTTTAACCAGACTTTTATTTCAGCATCTGATCTTCTCATGGCCTTTTTAAGTTCTTCAGAGAAGTCTTTCATGGATTTTTCTGAGGCCACACCTACAATACAATCTGCTTGGAGTGATATTTCAGGATCAGTGGTTACTTCAAATGTTGTTTTGTGTTTAGAAGTTACATTGATGTGTCCATGTGTTTTAAGGGTGAATTTCATGAAATCACGTTATTATTATTTTTTATGATTATGATTTTTATTATTTAGATTTTAAGGATTTAATTATTATAATTAGTTAAAAATTTAATGTAAAAATTTAGTTGAACCTTAATAGATAGGTATATTACTAAATTATAATTAATTCCATTTAAGAATTCATTGATTTAAAATTAAGTTTGAGCCATGTAAAATATAATATAATCCTCAGGTGTGCAATTTATGAAAGGGACTTACTGTTTAATCATTGAAGTGGAAAAAGATTCTAAAATATTGGTGGGTAGACTCCAGCAACTGCAGTTTAAAAGAGGGTTTTACATATACGTGGGATCGGCCCTGAATTCTCTGGAAAGTCGGGTGACACGACATTTATCTTCAAAGAAGAAATTACACTGGCATGTTGATTATTTGCTGATGGATTCCAGTTCTAATATAAAAGAAGTGATTTATTCCCAGGGAGAAGAAAAGATAGAGTGTTCCCTGGCCTCCCTAATTTCAGATAAATCATCACCCGTGGCCCGATTTGGGTGTTCTGATTGCAAGTGTGGATCACATCTTTTTTATTTTGAAGAATATGATAATGCCTTGAAAGGAGTTTTAAGTGCATTTGAAGATTTAAAATTGACTGTTAATAATTTAGATGATTTTAATGAAATCATGAATGAAAAATAGTAAAAATAAAAACAAAAAATAATTGTGGAATTAAAAGAAATAGAATTAATCAATTCTCAATGGAATCTTCTAAAGAATTTCTCAAATTCTTCAATTTCCAGGGGATGGGGAACTGTAAATTCATGGTTTTGATAAATATCATCAGACAATTTACGGTACAAATCCGCTTGTTCTGATTCAGGATATTTCTCCAAAACTGTTTTAGCCTCGATTTCGCTTTTTTGGACCAGTTCACTGCGAGGAATTATACTGATAACTCTAGATCCTATTTCTTGAGCGAATTGGGCCACAATTTCTTCCTCATTTTCTATGCCTTTGCAGTTACATATAATCCCGCCCAAGTTTCCTTTAAGCTTCTTGATTCCTTTGGAAATATTGTTGGCTGCATAAAGGGCCATGTATTCTCCAGAAGTGACGATATAGACCTCATCAGCAAAATCTTCACGTAGAGGAACTGCAAATCCTCCACAGACCACGTCACCCAGGACATCATATATAACCACGTCCAAATCTTCTGTAAACACTTGGAGCTTTTCTAAGAGGTTCATGGCCACAATTACTCCCCTACCAGCGCATCCCACACCAGGTTCTGGCCCTCCACTTTCCACACACAATACCTGGTTGAATCCCTCAAAGATAACATCTTCAACCTGGGCCTGTCTTTTGGTTTTCAAAACATCCAGTACCGTGGGCAGTCGGTTTCCATAAAGTGTACGGGTAGTGTCTGCTTTAGGATCACAGCCAATAACCAGCACATTATAGTTTTCTGAATAGGCTGCCGCAATATTGGATACAATAGTTGATTTTCCAATTCCACCCTTGCCATAAATAGCTATACGTTTGGTAATGGGTTTATTGGTGGCCTTAGCTATAGGCTCGGTAATGGGTTTATTGGTGGCCTTAACCATAGGTTCCGTAATGGGTTTATTGAGGGGAGTGACCATACACTTGGTTTTACTCATTGGATTTCACCAGGGCACCAATAATATCTCCTCTAGTAATTATACCAATGAGATCACCCTTCTCATCTAAAACGGGAAGTCTTTTAACTTTATGCATGTCCATTTGTTCTGCAGCATCAGAAATGGACTTTTCTGGAGAGATAGTAATCAATTTTTTGGTCATTATTTCGTGTACCATCACCACAGATGCTTTTTTTAATCCTGCTGAAATCTCATCATATTCTGATTTCATTCGTATAGGTAATTCTATTAAGTCCAGAGGAGAAGGCAAAATAAGGTTTAAATTAGGGGAATGGAATTCCAGTAATCTCATGATGTCGCCTTCACTGACTATACCTATCATTTTATTATTTTCATCTACAACCGGTGCCCCACTAATTTTTTTAGCCCTTAAAATTTTAGCTGCTTCTTCGATTTTTTCTACTCTTCTTAAAGTAATGACCTCTTTTTGCATGGCATCTTGAACACTAATCATCATTTCAACTCCCAGTAACTCATTAATACTAAAATTATCATTTTATAATTATACTTAGAATAATAATGTTATATTCTTTTTTATAGTAATTCTTATTGGTGTAATTTAATTCTTATTAGTATAATGTAATTCTTTTAAGAGTAATTTTTATATTAATTCTTATTAGTATAATGTAATTCTTTAAGAGTAATTTTTATAGTAATTCTTATTGGTGTAATTTAAAATAGTGGTCAAAAACTTTAAATAGAAAATAGTTAAAGTTAGTAACTATTAAGGTACATAACCAATTGTACTAATAATTCATATAATTAAATTGATACCCATTAACTAATTATTAAAAAGCTGAATAATGAATGGAGCATATTAACTGAATTGAAGAATAATGAGAAATAAATGAATTTAAAGTAATTATTGTTAATTGATTCATTATAAATGGAATTTGGTGCGATAATGGGGGAAGAAAAGAATATTCAAAAACCAGAGTTTGAAAACATGGTCGATAATCTGTTAATATACTATCCCCTATTTTATAGAAAGCTGAAAATGTCAGTGGATCATGAAAATCAAAAATCCAAATCAGCAGGATACTATCAGATACTGGGAACATTGAAAGTTCATGGAACCATGTCCATATCTAAAATCGGTAAAATTTTGTGCATATCAAAGCCAAATATGACTATTTTCATTGATAATCTAGTTAAAGAAGGCCATGCTATCCGTTCACCACATGAGACCGATCGTAGAATTACCAACATTGACATAACTCCTGAGGGCATCCAGTTTTTAATAGAATCCCGGAAAATAGTAGAAAAAATAATTAGAAATAATATTTCTCATCTAAATCCAGACGAATATAAAGCATTAAATGACTCCTTAAAAACCATTAAAAGCCTGGTTTTTAAAATAAACTGCGAGTGAATATCATGAATACTGAATCAACTATTACCAAACAAGACCAGAATCTGGTCTTTATCATGGCCGGATTAATGGTGGGGCTCCTGGTGGCTGCACTGGATAATTCTATAATTGGTACGGCCATGCCCCAAATTATCAGTAACCTGCAAGGAATGGAATACTATGTATGGCCCTTTACGTCTTACATGCTCTCTTCAACCATTGCCATCATCTTATTTGGAAAATTATCTGATATTTACGGTAGAAAGAATATTCTCATCCTGGGAATAGCTATATTTGTAATAGCTTCAATAATGTGTGGTTTTTCAACCAACATGATGGAATTAATTATATTTAGAGGGATTCAAGGTATTGGTGGTGGTATTTTAATAGCCCTCCCATTTATTGTGGTGGGAGAGATTTTCTCTCCTCGGGAACGAAGTAAATATATGGGAATACTGGCCTCAGTTTTTGGTGTTTCCAGTGTCCTAGGCCCTATATTAGGCGGAGTAATTACCGACACTGTGGGCTGGAGATGGATATTTTTCGTTAATGTTCCCATAGGAATTATAGCTATAGGAATGCTCATGAATTCACTTCCTGATTTAAAATTAGAAGGCGTAAAAAAAGTTATTGATTATTCCGGAATTATAACCTTTACCTTAGCTTTAAGTGGGCTTTTTTTAGGATTGACCCTGGCCCGAGATTTGAATGCCTATCCTTTAGCGGAAATAATAGGATTGTTTATGTTTTCAGCGGTGATGTTTGTACTGTTTATCTGGGCTGAAAAAAAAGCTATAGAACCAATTTTACCACTTTATCTATTTAAAAATTCAACATTTACTATATCCTCAATAGAAAACTTTTTAGCAAGTGCATTGATATTTTGTGGGATAATTTACGTCCCCTTGTTTGCTCAAGGCGTTTTAGGAATGAGTGCCACTAATTCAGGATTAGTAATGATTCCTATGCTCATAAGTCTCACCATATCCGCTAACATTGCAGGACAAATCATTTCCAGAACTGGAAAATATAAAAAGCTGGCTATTGCTGAATTTTTAATTACGGGAGTGGGAGTTATCTTGCTGGCTACCATGAATGTAAATACCTCTCCTTATGAATTACTGGCCTATTCCACCATTCTTGGTTTAGGATCTGGAATAATGTACACTGTATTTACCATAAGTGTACAGGATGCTTTTTCACACAGAGAAATAGGAATTACTACTGCGGCTATGCAGTTTTTCAGGAATGTAGGGGCCACCGTAGCCATCCCCATATTTGGATTTATAATGAACTATTCCATGAACAGTTCTGAGGCCATTAATTTAAGTGAAAAGGAAATTTTAACCCTATCCATTCAAAACATATTCATGGCACCTATAATATTGGCCTTTATCGGTTTGATTGTTGCATTTTTCCTTAAAGAAGCCAGTTTAAGTGATGATAAAGAAACGGTTCCAGAAGAGATATCAGAAGAATTTTTAGAAAACGTAGAATGAAGAAAATTTAGAAAAAAAACAAATGAATAATTTAAATGAATAATTTATAAAATTCCATTACTGGAACACATTTAGTGTTCTGGATTTATTTTTATTTTATTATATTTATTTTAGTATCAATTAAAAAGATTATTTAAATATATTTGACATTAAGGCTTATTATTTCTTAAAATCAGTTTATAAACAATATCATTAGGCCTAACTTGATCTTTAATCATTAATCCCACATTTTGGCCTTTTTGAGCTTCCTTAATATTTTTACCATCAATTTGCATTGATTCAACCCTTTGTATAATAGATCCGGTCTTATTTCCTTGAATAATAATTTCATCGCCAATTTTCAGGTCGTGGAAAAGTTTTATTTCTGCTGCGGAAACATTTTTATAATAATTAACTACTAAGCCAATGTCTTTTTTGATATGAGTAGATTGATTATCTTTGCTGGTTTGGTAGGGATTTCTAAAGTAAAAACCCGTGTCAAAACCTCTATTAAAGACTTTTTTAAGTTCATGGGCCCAGCTTTCATGGAATTTCCATTTGCCAGATTCATAACTATCAATAGCTTCGCGATAGGTTTTAGTTACGGTGGCAACATAGTCAGCAGGCCTGGCCCTTCCTTCAAGTTTAAAGGCATCAATGCCTGCCTCCATGAGTTCGGGAATGTGTTTTATCATGCAAAGGTCTTTAGGACTCAATATATGGCTTCCCTCTTGAGTTTGAACTAATCCAAATTCATTATCCTCTTCCAAAGAGAGTTTCCACTCTTTACGGCAGGGCTGTAAACAGTCTCCACAGTTGGCACTTTTATGGTAAAGATGAGAACTTAAAAAACATCTTCCAGATACCGCCACGCACATGGCCCCGTGTATGAAGGTTTCAATCTCCAGATTAGTGTTTTCTTTAATTTCTTTTATCTCTGGAAGTGATAATTCCCGGGAGAGAACCACTCGTCTAACTCCCAGCTCTTCCAGTAAATTTAAAGATTCGAAATTAGAAATATTGGCCTGAATACTCATATGCGTATCAATTCCCTCTTCTCTTGCAAGTTTAAGAGCCCCTAAATCAGAAATAATTAAGGCATCCACCTCATAAGAATGGATTACGGGTAAAATATCTTTAAAGTAGTTTATGTCTTTATTTTTCATTATGGTATTGGTACAGACATATATTTTCTTATCTAAATCATGGCATTGTTTCACAGCACTTTTAAGTGTTTCAAGAGTGAAATTTGAAACATTGGCCCGCATATTACAGCCTTCAATACCCACATAGACTGAATCGGCCCCATTATTTAAGGCCGCACTTAAGGAAATAAAATCACGAGCAGGAGATAGTAATTCAACCATTTTAGCACCAAAAAAATAATAATTAATTTAACAATTTTTTTAATATTTCATATTTTTCAATTAATTAATATTCTAATAGATTAATAATAAATAATTTTTTTAAATGCAGGCTTTCACTTGCATGAATATTTTTAAAGTATCTGATAAAAAGCAGGTGATAAAAAAAAATCTGATTTTATCTGAATTTCAGTAAAATTTTAAAAAATAATGAATTATATGAATTTTATCACTTAACAGCGACATGATTCATATTCTGCCAGGTTTTTAGGTAGTTCTGTTGGGTATTTTCCATTTAAACATCCCATGCACAGTTTTTCCTCATCAAGGCCAATGCATTTCTTAAGAGAGTCAATAGAAAGGTATCCCAGTGATGCTACACCTAAAGACTTTCTGATTTCCTCAACAGACTTATTAGCTGCTACCAGCTCTTTTTTAGAGGCCATAGCAATCCCATAATAACATGGGGAAATAATTGGTGGGCATCCTACTCTCAGGTGAACCTCTTTTACTCCAGCTTCTTTCAAAACATCAATTAGGGCCTTAGATGTGGTTCCACGCACTATACTATCATCGACCAGAACTATGCTTTTACCTTCCAGTTCTGATTTGATAGGGTTCATTTTGAGTTTTACAGACATTTCACGTTCTTCTTGGGTGGGCATGATAAATGTACGACCCACATAACGGTTTTTAATTAGGCCTTCACCATAAGGTAGTCCTGATGCCCTGGAATAACCAATAGCTGCCGTGATTGCTGAATCAGGAACAGGCATTACCACATCAGCGTCCGCCGGAAACTCCCTATGCAGTTCTCGGCCAATATTTAAGCGGACATTATAAACATTCTTTCCATCCAGAATACTATCTGGCCTGGCAAAATAAACGTATTCAAACATGCAGTGTGCACGAGGTGTGCTTTCTGCAATTTTCATTTTGTGAGAGTGAATTTTATCATTTAAAAGTAATATTTCTCCAGGTTCCACATCCCGGATATAATCTGCGCCAACCACATCAAAGGCAACTGATTCAGATGCCACCATCTTCAAGCCATTTTTTTCAGCAAGGGCCAGTGGTTTTATTCCAACTGGATCTCTAACAACATATAGTTCGTGATTTAAAAGGACCACTAGAGAATAAGACCCTATAAGTTTTTCAGCTACATTTTCAATGGATTTTACCATGTCCATGTTTTTAGCATACTCACTGCTGAGCATATGGCTGATAACCTCAGAATCCGTGGTTGATTTGAATTGATGGCCTTTATCAGCCAATTCTTGACGAAGTTCCATAGAATTGATTATATCTCCATTATGAGCAATGGCAATACGACCATCTTGGAATTCACTGGTAAATGGCTGTGTATTTTTTAATTTTGATTTTCCAGTAGTCGAATATCTTACGTGGCCAATGCCTACGTTTCCTTCCAATCCCTCAATCTCTCCATTGTTAAATACGTCACAAACCAAACCCATTCCCTTGTAGGTGCTAATTTCTTTACCATTATGGGCAGATATGCCTGCGGCCTCTTGACCACGGTGTTGCAGGGCAAAAAGACCATAGTAAATAGGGGTTGCGACATCTTTAGATTGATCAGAGGAATATATACCAACAATACCACATTTATCTCGCAATTTGGATTCTCCGTTTCCCAGTGTTAAAAGGGTGAAAATGATAAAAAATTAATCAAATATGTTTTTAAATCTATTATCCAGCCTATCGTCTTCATCTGAATCTTCTGAATTTTTAAATCTATTCAGAACATCTGAATCTATGTTTGAATTTGAAAATTCGCGCGTTTCTTCAGATCTGGAAGAATCAGTTTCAGTCGTAGTACTCGGATCTATGAAAATTAAAGCAGTTTTAATAACTTTCAGCCATTCAATGGCTTCTTCGCGGGATCGGGCACTAATCCAACCCTGACCAACCACAATATTATCTGGTTTAAATTGATTAGTAGCAAAAATAATTTGATCTTCTTCTTTTAATATTTGATCAAAAGCTTCATTCCAAAGCTTTTTAATAGAAAAAACTTCTAATAAATTTTTTTCCTGTAGACGTGAACATCTGCTCTTCAACTGTGCATATTCCTTTTTCACACTATGTGAATCATCGTGAAGGGTTTGCAAATCTTCTTGAAGTTGCTGATTAATTTGGGTGGCTTCATCCAGTTTTTCTTGAATATCGTGATTTTCACTGCGAAGTTCTTGATTTTCCACTGAAATTTCTCTTAGTTTATCAGTTGAAGCGTCCAGTTCAGTTTCCAGTTCTCTAAAATATTTAATGTAACTAATAGATGATAGTCCTGCCCTAATGATTGCATTTTTAATTTCATCCCTTATTAAAACCGGGTCAATGTATTCCACATCGTGCCCATAAGGAAATTTCATGCGTTCCAAATGCCCTACCTGATCTTTTAATGCTTCCTGATACTTTTCAGCCAATTCTCTTCCAGGAGCATCCACATCAGTGGCTATTAAAACCACGTCTGCCCCTTGAACCGCCCTTTGAGCAATTTCAAGGCTAGTGGTAGGTATTATAGAAGAGATAGTGATATGGTATTCCGCACCTAAAGCCACACCTTGCATGGCCTTAGAAACACTTTCCACATCAGAAGCGCCTTCTACGATTATTCGAACATCAATAGGACTAGTATTATCCATCTATTTCAACCTTATACCAGTAGTTACTTTCTTGTTCTGCCAGCTGTATCTTCTAATACGTTTGGTTTTACCAAAGCCGCAGGAAGCACATACTTTTTGGCGAGCATGATAAGCATTTCGTCCACATCTTCTACATCGGATGTGAGTCTTCTTATTCCTTTTACCAAATGATGGTGTACCTTTCATTGTTAAGTCCTCCTAAAATAAGACGTGATATCCTGATGGAATATAAACTTAAATAAAATGAGATTGCTTAAAAGTCAATTTAATATTATAAAAAGACTTTATACAATCAATATTAATCAAGAGCATTATAATATCAAATAAAATATTTAAATATTGGTTAAAAAACCGATTTAATGCAATGTAATTATTTATTATTTAATTAAACGAATATAAACCAAAAGGGAGTTTAAGGAGATATATATACTATATTATCTCCACGAATGAGCACAGTGCCCAATCTTCGGGTCACTTCACCCTTTTCTAATTCTTCAGCATCATTTAACACTAAGTTCATATGTAAATCGAAACTCTTTAAAATCCCTCTGAATTCTCTCTCACCTTTCAGCTTGATTAACACAGGAGAATTCAAAGATTTACCTAATGCATCAAGTGGTCTTTGTACATTCACTTTTTGTGCATTCATAATATCACCTATCCTATACCTTCAATGTTGGCTGGATTTATATTTAAATGTAACGCTCTCAAAGATAAAAGCTATAAATGAATTCCCATATTACTATTGGAACTCAAATAATAATCTATCATTAGAAAAGAATGTCACAAAATCTTATTATCCATAAATTCAATCGACAATCATGATCAAGTTCTATATACAGACTTGTTATAATCTTCTATGTAAAATAGAGTATTTAAATCTTTATTTTAAGAAACTATATTTTAATAGTTAAGTTCGTATTATACTTTAATTTTCATCAGTTATATACCTGAAATCATTTCATTTTATAGTATTTAATTATTAGGTGATTATAATTATTTTGAAATAATATTTAACCTTGACCCCTAGTTTTTAAGGATTATTTAAAGAAACTATAATTTTAATATTTTTTTTATAAATAATTGAAAGAATTATGTAAAAATTAAAAAATGTAAATAGAAATATTAAAATGGAAATTATTCAAATACAAATTCCACACTTGCTAATCTATTTTTAACCTCACCCAGTATCCTATCTTCTTCTTCAATGGAAACTATACCATTACTAAACGCTTCAAAGCATGCAGCCATTCGAATATAATTACCTGCATCATCCCATGGGACAGTGGAAATTAATTTTTCTTTTATCAAGTATTGTGAGAATTCCTCAGCACTGGAGAACTTAACTCCATCTTTGGTGCCTTTTGGTATTTTTATGTAAAGATAAAAAGTCCCGCCTGGCATTCTGGCATTAAAACCCATGTTATTTAATATATCAACCATTTTAGAAAGCCTTCGCTCATATTTAATCCTTATTTTTTCTGTGATTTCTGGATTTTTTAAACAGTGCATTCCAGCTTTCTGGATAGGAATGAATTGACCACTATCAAAATTATCCTTCACTGCAGCAAATCCATTTACTATTAATTCATTACCGGCTACAAAAGCCAGCCTCCAACCAGTCATATTAAATGCTTTGGAAAAACTATGAATTTCAATGCCTACTTCCTTGGAGCCTTTAATACTAAGGAAAGATAATGGTTTATCTCCATAAGTTAATGCAGCATAGGCCGCATCTTGAAGAACAGCTATCTCATTATCAAAAGCGAAATCAACAACTTCCCCATAGAATTTTTTAGTGGCCTGGGCACCGGTAGGGTTATTAGGATAATTTAAGTAAAGAATCTTGGCCTTATTTGCCACTTCCCGAGGTATTTTGCTTAAATCAGGTAAGAAATTATTTTCTTCTAATAAAGGGAGGTTTTCTACATTACCCCCATACCATTGCGTATGGGTTGCCGTAACCGGATAACCCGGCGTGGTCATTAGAGTAATATCACCCGGATTGATAAATACTGATGCAATATAGGCCAGCGCAGGTTTGGATCCCATAGAATGTATTACTTCAGTTAATGGGTCCAGGCTTTTCACTCCAAATACCTTATCCATATACTTTGGAATCTCATCTTTGAGACATTGAATACCATTATCAGAGTATCCTCTATTTTCATGCTTATAAACCTCTTTTGAAAGCACTTCCAGCGCAAAATCATCGGCCATTTCATCTGGCTCCCCTACACCCATGTCTATTAGTTCTATATCCGGAAATTTTATTTTAGCTGCCTTTTTTGCCCTTTTTATTTTTTCAAATTTGTAAAGGACATTATCTTTACCAAAGTCTTTTCCACCTATTCTTTCTGCAAATAAGTTTTGAATGTAACTTTCCATTATACCCACCTCTACTCATTAATTGAAAAATTATAATAATCTATGAAAAAATGTATCAAATTTTTTTAATTTGATGAATTGATTTAAGTCTATTTATTTTTATTAATTTGATGAATTTAATTAAGCCTATCTTTATTTTTATTAATTTTTAATTATTTTGAAGTTATGGTTACAATTTTCAAAAAGGAATTTCGAAACTATATTATGCTATATTAAAGTTTTTGAAGATGATTAATCGTTATAAAATACGTTTATATATAATATTAATATTAGTTTATCTGTTAAAAAAAGGAGGGATTGAGGACGAAATTATCTTTAAAGACTTTAGGATTGCCTATTGGAATTGTTGCGTTTATTTTAGTAATGTTAGTCCCTATGCAAGGCCTTAGTTATCCAGGTCATGCCGCTATTGCTTTATTAGTTTTTGCTGTTATTTTATGGGCCACTGAAGCTTATCATTTAGCTATTACTTCTTTAGTTATCTTGTTTTTACAACCAATTATTGGAGTTGCACCATTTGAAAAAGCCGTTTTGGGTTTTGCTAGCCCTATTATCTTCTTAATGATTGGCGGGTTTATCATTGCAGAAGCTATTCGTAAAAGTGGATTAGCGCAAAGAATGACCTATTGGATGTTAGGAAAAATAGGAACCACACCAGATAGAGGATTATTTGTAAGTGTATTTGCCACAGGTTTATTGTCCTCCTGGATAGAAAATGTGGTAGCTTTTGCCATGTTACTTCCAATTATAAAAGAAATCATACCCATGATGGGATCTGAGGATCCAGAAAAAGGAAAAAGTAACTTTGCCAAAGCCATGGTTCTAGGTGCATCATATGGTTCACTGGCTGGTGGATTCGCAACACCAATCGGGACCGCACCAAACCTTATGGCCTTTGCATACTTACACATACCATTTGCATATTGGATGGTATTCGGATTTCCATTAGCTATAGCCATGCTCTTTATTATCTGGAAATTACTAGGTCGAATATTCCCCTCAGAAGTTAAAGGTATCAGTGGAGGAAAGGAACTAATAAAATCCAAAATGGAAGAACTCGGAACCATCAGTAAAAATGAAAAATTATCTGGTATAATTTTGCTTTTCACTATAGGATTATGGATAACTACTGGTTACACCGGTTTGAGCAGCTATGCCATTGCACTTATGGGTGCTTTCTTGTTCTTTGCATTTGGTATTCTGGAATGGGAAGATGCTCAGAAAAACGTGGACTGGGGACTCATTGTATTCTTCGGAGGAGCACTATCTCTAGGAGCAGCTCTATTAAACACCGGTGCTGCTAACTGGATAATAGAAAATATGTTGGGATTATTAGGAAGCCATCCTTCCACCGTCGTGATAATGATACTGTTAATGATTGTAGCAACCTTAATCACCCAAGTAATGTCTAATATCGCATTATCCGCAATATTAGTACCGCTATCAGTGACCCTTGCCGGAGCACAAGGATTGGCTCTGGGTACTTATGCGGTACCGGTGGCCATTGCATGTTCCCTATCATTCATGTTCCCTATGGCAGATCCAACCGTGGCTATGGCCTATGGAACCAGATATGTGAACATAAAGGAAATATTGAAAGCAGGAATACCCATGGTAGTAATTGGGATCATCCTCACGATTATTGTAATGCTAGCAACATTAACCTTTGCACCGCAACTCCTGGCTGCCCAATAAACATTAAAATTGGTTTATTCCAACTTATTTTTTTTTTATTTTTAGTACTCGGAATTGATGATGATATAATTGAAATAGGAATTGAATAATTGAATAATTTAGATTCGTTGGTTTAGAAATAAATCCGAATCATAAGGGGTTAAAACATGTATGAAAAAATATTATTACCCATAGACAACTCAGAACAATCCCAAAAAGCTGGAGAATATGCTATTTCTACTGCAAACATAGTGGGGGCCGAAATTATTGTTTTAAATGTAATTGACACCCATTATTTGAATTCCCTACCACAACCAGATTTAAGGGAATCCTTGGATAAACAGCTTAGAGCAGAAGGAAAGGAAGCAGTTGAAAAATTTAAAAAGAAAATAGAAGATAAAAAATGTGCTGGTAACTGTAAAAACGTTAAATTGATAACCTTAATAAAATTAGGAAAACCTGATGATGTTATACTAAAAACAGCGGACGAATTAGAAGTTGATCAAATAATAATGGGAAAATCTGGTAAACATGGCTTGGAAAAGTTTTTACTAGGAAGTACTACAGAAAGAGTAGTACGTGGAGCCAAAGTTCCAATTAATATCATATCTTAAATTAGATTAATTCATTACAT
>CAYUFT010000028.1:0-22154 GCA_964444115.1 uncultured Methanobacteriaceae archaeon | reverse complement strand
GGTTCATTAGAGGCAATTAATAATTTGTTTTCTGTTATATGTGAATCGTAAACTATATTGTTAAATTTCACTGCATCACCTTAAATTAAAAAAAATTGATAAAAATAATTTAATTTATTATAATTTTAAATTAATAAACCGGATTTAGTTTCTAAATTTTAATTTCATGTACTTGATTTTTAATAAAATTCATTATGGTTTTAAATACATATAATTCTTTTTGAATATTCATTTTTCAAAATATGATAATAAGCTAGGAAAAAACACATAAATCATTCCCCATTAAACATTTTCTCATTACAATTTTTTAATTTTTTGTTAAACCTAAAAAATTTTTAGGCAAACCTAAACTTTATATATTATGATAATCCACTTAAACTAAAGAAAGTTTAGGCAAACCTAAATTTAATTTCTACATAATCTGGTACTGGTGGAACAATGGATGAATTAAACTACAAAAAAATGGATATACCATTCACTCCTGTTGTAAAAATTGTAAAAACGCATGCTAACATGGAATTAAGTATTTTAAATAGGGAACGTGTGGCCAAAACTAATCGGACTGCAGTTGAAAACCTTCAAGCATTTCTCGATGATTTGGGCCATATGGTGGCAGAGGAAGCTTCCAGAGAAGCCGCCAGAAATGGAAAAAATATTATTCGACCAGAAGATATGAATGTGGCTATTCAAACTATAGTTTGCGATTTAGGACTTGTATGAATTTTAATAGAAAAAAATGAACTTTCATAAGAAATAAATGCGGTGTACAAAATGATAAAAAAATTAAACGAACTTAAAGCAGGACAATCTGGAAATATAGTGTCTTTTAAGGGTAATAGTGACCTGAAAAGACATTTAATGGGAATGGGATTTGTTAAAGGAGCAGATGTAGAACTTAGAAGAGTTGCTCCATTAGGAGATCCTGTTGAAATAAGAATTAAGGGTTATTCTATTTCATTAAGGAAAGAAGAAGCTAAAAATATTGAAGTAAATGTAAAATAATTACCCTAATTTTAAAATCCAAAATAATAACCTGGAGTTATAATGATGAAAAAAATAAAAATAGCTTTAGCAGGTAATCCTAATGTGGGTAAAAGCACACTTTTTAACCAGCTAACTGGTATGCGTCAGCATGTAGGCAACTGGCCGGGTAAAACAGTTGAAAAAAAGGAAGGCGCTTTTCTATATGGCAGTCATGAAATTGAAGTGGTTGATCTTCCGGGAAATTACAGTTTAAGTGCATATTCTATTGAAGAACTGGTTTCCAGAGATTATATAGTTGATGAGAAACCAGATGTGATTGTTAATATTATTGATGCTGCTAATCTGGAACGAAATTTATATTTGACAGTTCAAATGATGGAATTGGGAGCAAATATAGTACTAGCACTTAACATGAATAAATTTGCCCGTGAAAAAGGATTAGAAATTAATTCTAAGTTCTTATCCCAATTATTAGGCATACCTGTTATTAAAATTGAGGCCTCTGATGAAACTGGTCGTGAAGATCTATTAAAGTCCATAGTAAAAGTTTCAAAAAAACCTAACGATGTTAGAAATCGATTAAATTATGGAAAAGAGTTATCTGAACATATACAACAACTTCAAGAAATTGCTGAGGATAATACCTTATCTGGAGCACCATCCACCTGGATGGCTATAAAATTACTAGAAAATGATAAAGTAATCGTTGAAAAAGTTGAAAAATCTTTAAATGGCCCTAAAATTTTATCTGATGTTAAAGAAATTCAAAATCACTTAATGGAGGTTTTTGGTGAAGATGCTGATGAAGCCCTGGCTGATGCTCGTTATGGGTTCATTGCCGGTTTGATTAAAGAATCAGTTAAAAAACCTAAAATTGATAAAATTACCAGATCAGAGTACATAGATCGAGTTGTAACCAATAAATACTTGGGAATTCCTATTTTCTTATTTATAATGTGGTTAACCTTCCAGATAACTTTCACACTTGGTGCACCATTTCAAGAGATAGTAGAAACATTTTTTGGTTGGTTAGGAGAAGCAACAGCCAGTATTTTGGGAACGAGCTGGTTTTCATCATTAATAGTTGATGGTATCATTGGAGGTGTTGGTGGAGTACTGGTATTTGTGCCCATAATATTTCTCCTGTTTCTGATGTTAAGTATACTCGAAGATAGTGGATATCTAGCTAGAGCGGCATTTGTAATGGATAAATTCATGCATAAGATCGTGGGCCTTCATGGAAAGTCATTTATACCAATGTTATTAGGATTTGGATGCTGTGTCCCTGGAATAATGGCCACCAGGACTTTAGAAAATGAGAAAGACAGATTATTAACCATGTTAATTGTTCCTTTCATGTCTTGCAGTGCCAGATTACCAGTTTACGCCCTTTTTGCTGCGGCATTTTTCACAGCATATCAGGGATGGGTAATATTTTCAATCTATATTTTGGGAATGATTCTAGCCATTTTAATGGCATTAATATTCAAAAAAACCATTTTTAAAGGTATTTCAGCACCCTTTGTCATGGAACTGCCACCTTATCGAAGACCTACTGTTAAAGGTGCTTTAATACATACTTGGGAGCGAGGATATCTATTCATTAAAAAAGCAGGTACTATTATCTTTGCTTTATCAGTTGTGATATGGGTATTGAGTAGTTTACCTATGGGTGTTGAATATGCCTCTCAGAATAGTGTCACCGGGCAACTGGGAACGGTAATAGCTCCGGTATTCGCACCTCTTGGATTTGGAGAATGGCAGCCGGCAGTGTCCCTGATATTTGGTGTTCTGGCTAAAGAAGTGGTAGTCAGCACATTCGGAACAATTTATGGTGTGGGGGAAGATGGAGGGGGTATAATAACTGCCTTGCACGATACATTCACACCATTATCTGCCTTCTCTTTTATGGCTTTCGTATTATTGTACATGCCATGCTTTGCCACATTTGGAACCATAAAAAGAGAAACCAACTCTTGGAAATGGCCTATTTTCACTGCAGTTTACATGTTAGTTGTGGCCTGGTTTGTTTCATTTATTATTTATCAAGGAGGCTCTTTATTAGGATTTTCCTGATAATTCAGCCTAGAATATTATTTAATGAGATTTAGTGTGATAATGGTGCTAATAATTAATTTAAATAGGGAGGAAGTGATTTAATGACTATTAAAAGTGGTATTATTGGAATTAAAACTTTAAAAAATAAAAATAATATTTCCGATGATTTTTCACAAAAAAGAAAAATTAATAAAAGAAGTAATGTTGGAAATAAAGAATTTCAGAAAGACTATCCTCTATGATTTGTTAAAGTTGAATATTGCTTAATCTATTCTTATTTGTAAAATATAAAATAAAAATACTAAAAAGCACCGAATTTGAAAACAGAGGACAATATTTAATTATGGAGGAATTTTATGCAATGTAGGATATGTGGCCACATTTTTGATGAAACAAAAAAATCTAAAACTTGTAATGAATGCTCAACACACAACTGCAAACTGGCCAGGTGTCCTAATTGTGGATATGAGAACCTTCCGGAAGTAAATGATTATAAACCTATGGATTTATTAAAGAAATTATTCAAAAGAAAATAATTAAATTAATTAAAAATTAATTCCATCACCTATCCTCAAAATTTATTAATGTTTCATTAAAATCTCATTAAAGCAAGATTTCAATTTTAAAGCATCTTGATCGATTAAAGGCGTTTCACAAATTATGGTGGAATTCCAACCGGTTTCAATCAATGTTTCTATAAGTGGTTTAACTGGTGGGCCGTACTCTGTTTCTTTTAAGGTGTGATGTTTTCTCTCACCTGCATGTGTGTACTCAATTCTTGTAAAATGGCAGTGTAATCTTTTAATATCCAGTTCTCTTTCCAAATGATCCATAATTTTTATATAATCGTCTTTATTTTTTATCATACCTTCCCCACGGGCATGTATATGTGCAAAATCAATGGTAGGGGCAAAATGATCGAAACTCTGACAAATTTCTATAATTTCTTCCAGATTTCCCAGTTGAGACTTTTTACCAGTGGTTTCTGGAGCAAAAGTGAATTTTTTGATTCCCAATTCATCTAATTTTTTTAAAATATCTTCAATGGCTTTTTTACAGATATTCATGGCTTCAGAGGGCGTATATTTGGTGTAAAAACCTGGGTGGAAAACTATTCGGTAAGCCCCCATCCATTCAGCGACCCGGGCTGACTGTACTAGCCGATCTATGGATCGCTCAATGACTTCTGGATCTTGAGAGGATAAATTGATGTAATATGGGGCGTGCATGGAAACCCGTATTTTATTTTCCTCGGAATTTTTCCTAAGTTCTTTTGCAGAATTTTCTCCTATACGCACACCATAAGTGGCCTGATATTCATAGGCATCCAATCCCTCTTGGGCAATGTAGCTGCAAGCCTGAGTACTTTTTCCCTTAAAACCAATTGGATTCCCAGCCGGGCCAAATATTATTTTATCACTCATTTTTTCACTCTTAAGTTTCATTTAAATTTATTAGGATAATTAAATTTAATTAAAGTATTTTTTAGAACATAGAAAAAAAATCATTGTTTAATTTGATAAATGGTAATAAAAATAGAATAAAAATGGATAAAAAATTATATGGGGTTTTATTTTATAAGATACCCATAGATTTATTGGTTTTTTCAATGGATTTATAATTATCTTCTTCCATTTCAAGCATAGCCCGTATAGCGTCCACATTTTCTGGAACAACATCAGATTCCTGGTGAACAGCTTGCATGTAGTATAATTCTCCATCAACTACATTCAAGGACTCCTGCCAGACTGGAATTTCAAATAAATCATTCCGGGATCGGCCTAATTCCTTAGCATATTCCATTATTTCTGCAGTGGATCCAATACCTTCGCTGGCCTTAACCAAAAGTACTCTTGGTGTTGTTTCTAGTTTAGCAATGATTTCCTCTACTTCCACCGGGTTTTCTAGTTCAACCATGATATTGTGTTGATGCATTAGTGTGGTAGGGACTAATAATGCCATAGTATTAATATTAACTCCGTACATTACTGTTTTTAAATCAGGCCCGTGGTGAGAAGGTACGGTTGGTGGGTTAGGGACCACAGCATTTATTGGTCCTTTATTAATCTGGGAGGGATCTCCACCTCGGCGAACCATTACTGCACGAACTTTTTTAATTCCACATAAGTCGTTAATCGGCTTTAAAGTTCTGGTAAGTCCGGTGGTGTTACACGAAACCACTCTAGTATAATCTTTTCCATAGGAGTCTGAATAATTAGCAAATGAATTGAAGGATAATCCAATGTTATCGTGCTTTTCTCCACCTTGGAAGATAGCTTTTAAGCCTAATTCTTTGTATTTTTCTAGATTTTTAGCTCCAATACCTTCAGGTGTACAATCTACAATGATGTCTGATTCATCTAGCATCTCATCTACAGTACCGCTTATTTCAATCCCGGCTTTCTGGAAAAGTTTTTCTCTTTCAGGAATGCTTATGTAAAGATTGTATCCCTTTTCCACGGCCATTCGGGCCTCAAAGTCTGGTTTGGTTTTGGACACCCCTACAATTTTCATGTCGCCTTGAGCAGATACTGCATCAGCAACTCTTTTTCCAATGGTTCCATATCCATTTACTGCAACAGATTTCATTTAATCAACCTCCCTAAGAATTAAATTAATTTCACGCAACTTTTATCGAAGAAATTAATTTTTTAAATTATTCTAACACTTTATTTTACTTTAAAGACTATTGATTGAAACTCAATATCTTAAGTTAAAGGTGGATAATAAGTTTCACTTCAAATAAGTTTAGTTATAAGAATATCTTGTATTGTAACTTTTATAAACTTTTTTAATTGGTTTTAAGGATTTTAAAAAAACTGCTATCAAAATTGTTATTTAAACAACTTATAATTAAAATTAGCATTTTATATTAAGTAATAAAATAAGCCATTAAAATATTTAAAATAAGAAAATATTTAAAAAATTCAAAAAAATAATAATTAAAATGGCCATTTAAGGCCAAAAACTAAACGAAAAGTAAGTGTTTATTCCAGTTGTTCCAATTTTTCTGGGAAGTAGGTATCTACTACGTATTCCAATCCATATTTGGAGAAAGATTGCTGTTCTGCCTTTTTCCCGATTTTGAGCATTTTCTTAATTTCCATTTTCCAGGTTTCATCCCGGTAACGAGGATCCTTAAGAAGCTCTTTTAAACGGAGAACATCAATGTCTTTTAAGGGGTCGGTTGGAAGGTCGTATTTTATAATGTCACTAGCAGTCACTCCCAGAAACTTGGCATCGGGTGTGGCCAAGTCATGATTTACATGAGCCAATTTAGCACTTCCTGAGATAATAACCTGGGCTATGTGAAAACCCCAGGGGTCTCCGTCGTTACAAATGTAAACCGGAAGGCCTAATTCATCATTTACCCTTTTAAGGAATCTTCTGGTTGCTCTGGCCGCTTGACCCTTTAATCCCACAATCAGTGTATCGAATTTTTTATAAGCGCTTTCCTGAACCATTCGGTGGAACATCCCCATGGTTTCCACAGCAATTACTCTTTGTACGTTATGATCCACAAATTCTACTTCATTTATGGTGGGAGAAATGGTATAACCTGATTTTCCGGATCTAAGAGCATTAATTTCAAGATCGTCTTCTTTTATAGTTAAATCTCCATAAACTGAGGCCCCATCTTCTTCTGGCATTAGGCCCAGGTCTTCTCTGGTCATTCCTAAAGTTACTTCCAGATCTTCACCTACAATGTTAGATTCGTCCTGAGTTCCAAATTCAACTTCCCATCCTTCAGAAACGTAATAAAGCTCCCTTAAAGTGGCTGTTTTTTCTCTTTCAACTAATTGCTTACAGAAATTGGCCATATAAACCATCTGACCAATTTTCTTTATTTGTTTCACATTTCCTAGAGATCGTTGACCATAACGATCTCCTAGCACATAATGTCTTCTGTTTTCGTCGTAAACAATGTTGGAAGTACCACGTGATGGTACTCTAACAGCAGGGACCTTATTTTGAGATACATCTTCTATGATGGTCTCTCCCAGGCTTTTAAGCTTGTTAATAGCAATTTCTTTTCTAGTCATCATCTATGGGTTCCCCCATCAATTCTGCCAGTGCCCGACGAGTAACTTTCGCCAGAACTGGTTGATATTCAGGTACGTCAGTTTCTGCTAATAATGCGGCTTCTTTTAAAATGACGGGCACATATTCTTCGAAAATTTTAGAACGCATAGCCTCTTCTTTTTCAGCCTTTTTAGCTCTCAAGTATTTCTGTAGTTTCCGGGCCACGGTCATGGCGGTTTGTCGAACTTCATGCAAGATTTCTGGCTCTGGAGCTACACTTTGTTTACCTGTGGATAAGTAAGGTACTTGAGTAGAAATGATATTTACAAATATGGTTATGGGAGCACTTTCCATATCTCTTATTCCATATCTCTTCCAGTCAATACTTTTTAAACCTTCAGTTATGGCACAACTACCTTGATCAAATGATAAAGGAACTCTATTGGCAAAACGCATGATTTCTGCTTTGCGTTGTTCTCCAACCATTCTTCCAGAGTCTCCACCATAGGCGATACCGGCTTCTATAATAAATGCCACTCCTCCACGATAGGTAACAGGTTTTCTACTGATAGCAGCTACAAATTCAGGGTTTAGAATTTCTATAACACCTTTTTCAATTTGCTCCTGACCAATTGGTATTAAACCAGATGTTGGTGGTGCCATAAAGTCCATTTTTGTAAATAAATCCACTATTTGTTCTGCTTCCTCCCATTTCATATCCCTTGGCCTTTTATTAAGGTCAATACCAGTCAATTCTTGAATCTCATTTACTCTTTTAGTGGACATTCTGGAGAGTGAACTGGTTAGCAGACTTCTGAATCGGCGCTTGTCAGTGTGCTTGGCCATGAAAATAAGATCATCAGCCGTAACACCTTTAGGGTGAGGAAGAACTTCTTTAGGTAATGGTGGAATAACATCTGAAGCTCGATTAAATATGTATTTATGTCCAGTTGGATCTCTAAATATGATTTTTGCGTGTGGATTTGCAATCATGGTTCTTCTGATGTATTCAAAAGCACCTTGTTCTGATAAAGAATAAGAAACATCTTTAAAGTGAAGTTCCAAACAAACACCAGTGCTCTTAACATCTACCTTTTTTCGCTCCAGCACAAGCCCCTTATTTTTCTTTACATCCATCTTAAGGGTCATTTGAACTCCCTTAAGTTCTCCGTTCTCTTTGTAACCAGAAATAACTCGTGCAGGTTTTCCTGTGGTCATCTGGGACAGCAATACGCATCCACTGCACCCTAAACCTTGTTGACCACGAGACTGTATGTTTCTAAACTTAGAACCAGCAAACATGGTACAAAATACTTTCGTAACGAAGTTTTTAGGTATCCCTGGTCCATTATCCGTATGTCTTAGAACATAATGGTCTTTATCTAACCGTTTAAGGTCAATTTTTATTTCAGGGAGTATTCCTGCTTCCTCTGCTGCATCAAAACTGTTGGTTATCAATTCGTGAAAAACAATGGTAAGGGATCTTATCTTACCAGAAAATCCAAGCATCTGCTTATTTTTCCTGAAAAATTCAGATGCGGTTAATTCTTGAAACTCTTCAAAGAGTTCTCCAGCTTGTCTCTCCAAAATTACCCTCCTTGTATAATGATTTATTTGGAATCTAAATTTATAATTGAGATATTTATTTTAATGATGGGCTTGACTCAATATTAAATTGAAATATAGAACAATCAATCCTAAAATATGCTCTTTAAGTATTAATATTTTACTTATAAATCCCTTGTTTTTCTGAAATTAAATAATATCTCAAAAACTCATTTATTAAAAATGTATAATATAAACTATTCCATTTGTTACATATATACCAAATGGTTTCAAACACAATAAATTTACTATCTATAAATAAAATTATGGCAGATTCATGAAATTAAATCTGCCAAGGTATAATTAATTTATTTTAAATTGATGGTTTCATGAAAATGTTTGAGTTTCATGTCCTGTTTTTTCTTTTCTAGGAAACCATACACTGACTTGTGCCGGGAGCCATTTAAAATCATTTCAACGGCTTCTTTAGCAATCAGTAAATTTTCAAGGTCCCCTATTATGGAAACAGTCTTTCCATATACTGACATGTCAACTCCAGTCATTTCGTGGATGATTTGTCTTGTAATACCGTCTCGACCAATGATTCTGCCTTTTTGTCTGGCCAGAGCCTTTTTGGATTTCCCTACATACTCAGTGAGCTTTATTATGTCCAGTGCCACATCATCTTTTAGTAAACGAAGGGCAATCTCTGGATTAAATCCTCTTCCAATGGCCTTTACTATGCTGCGGGTTTTCCAAGGTAATAATGGGTCTTCAAGGTCCTCTTGCGGAATTATGGTTACAGTTCCAGCTTCACTATCTATGTCCAATGTGGTCTGGGTTAATTTTTCTATATGTTGTTTTACTTCTCCTTTTTTCCCAATTAAAACACCTACTCGCTCGCGGGGTATTTTGAGATATTCAGTGGTGGTCATAATTTCACCTCGTATTGATTTATTAGTTTTTAGTTATTATTCACTAGGAATAATTGCTGATTAATTATTAAAGTCATTATACAACTATTTTATAAAATTTAAAAAGTTATGACCGAAATTATTATTTAAACAAATCTATTATAAAGCTTTCTAATGTTTTTAGAAATATTAATTAAAATGGAATATGTTTAAGAATAATTAATTTTTAAATGACTTTTAAAGGACTTTAATTTATATAAATAATTTAAAATTTTGAATTGGTTATGAATTTTGAATGATAAATAGAAATTATTCAAAATATAATTATCCCATAATTTCTTTTTTAACATCTTCAAAAGAAGCTGAGGCTCCAAAACTCTCGAAATTTTTTAATAAATTTTCTATATCTCTATCCAGAAGTTCTCGGGATATGGGATGATCTAAAACCATAGATTGTGAAACATCGATTATAACTGGTTTTTCTTGATGATTTAGAATATTAAATATCGAAAGATCTCCGTGAACTAATTTAGCATCTTGATACATCTTTTTTAGTTCATAAATAATCATTTCAAGCATTTTTTCTGGATCTTGAGGGCCCTGGTCTCTTAAGGTGGGGGCGGCATGGCCTTCTTCATCACCTATAAATTTCATTATTAAAACATTATTTTTGGCAATTATAGGTTCTGGAACGTTCATACCTGCTTCTAGACATCTACTAAGATTTCTAAATTCTTTATTTACCCAAGCATGTACTAATTGTCTTTTATTAGTGGTTCTAACCTTAAATCTAGGGTCACCTTGTATATAGTACTGCATTTTCTTAAAATCAGAGGTGGAAATACGGTATATTTTAACCGCCACAATATGACCATCTTCATGAACCCCTTTAAACACATTGGCTTCTTTACCAGTGCTTATGGCCCCATTTAATATATCTAAATAGTTACTATTGGCCAGTTTATAAAGTGTTTCCAGTGTTTTCCGATCAAAGACTTCACTACCTACTCTACGGTCTTCCACACTTTTAACCCGTTTTTCTGCCAGCATTTTTCGTAAACTAGCATCGGCCTTAGTTACCTTAGGATCCATTAAATCATCCTTATTTATTTTTGTCATATTGGTTTACTGCTTAAAAATGAATTATGTTAAATTATTGAATTGATATATTTAAATTAAGATTAAAATTAGCAAAGTATTATTCAAATAAATTTAAGCTATTAATTAGGATGTAATGGGTTTAGGGATCTCCCTAAATTCCATCAAGCTAATTATTTTTAAAGTTCAATTAAAGGTTCAAATAACCCCTTTTTTCAAGCCAGTTAGCTTCAGTTCGAGTATATCTCCAAACTATATCTGCCTTTTCATCGCTTTGGAATTCCCATGGTTTTATTAGAACTACGTCTCCTTCTCGAATCCAGATTCGTTTTTTCATCTTTCCAGGAATTCTACCTAATCGAACTTTACCATCGGTACATCGGACTCTTAGTTTCCCATGACCTAAAATCTGTTCTACAACGGCAGGAATTTCTCCTCTTCGTGGAGTTCTTACTCTTCTAACTTCTTGTGGTTCATATCCTCTACTCAAATACTCTCCTCCTAAATGAGATTAATCGATTATTTATTCATTAAATTTTATAAATCTTCTTGAGAATCAGATTTAATTAAGATTTAATTAAGTATAATATAATTATAAGGTGTCAACCTTTATATAATGATTTATAAAATTAAAATTAATATAGATTTGTATTTGTTTATAACTATCATTTAATCAATTGCATAATTAATTAATTTATTAAGAAGTTATTTATTAAGAAAAATATTCTAAACGAAGGCATTTAGCATGGTTAATGAATTTTTAAAGATAATTGAAGTTCCAGAAGTTGAAAAAATTTTAGAAAATCTTTTTAATAATCTTTTTTCAATTCAAAAATCAGAATACGTTGATTTGGAAAGTGCACATCATAGAGTTCTTTCTGAAGATATTTATGCTACACTTGATTTACCGCCATTTGACCGGGCATCTAAAGATGGTTATGCAGTACAAGCACCGGATACCTTCGGGGCTAGTGAAGAAAATCCCGTTGTTTTAAATCTTTTAGAAGTTATTGAAGCGGGTCAAAAACCCCAAAAAGAAATTAAGCCGGGATTTTGTTCAGTTATAAATACTGGAGCGCCTCTTCCTAAAGGGGCCAGTGGTGTGGTCATGGTTGAATACACGGAAATGAAAGATAATAAAGTTTATATTTACCGGCCAGCTACTCATGATCAATTTATAACCAAACAAGGAACAGATATTAAAGAAGGAGAATTACTTCTATCTTATAATACGTTCATTAGCTCAGACAAAATGGGAGTTTTAAGTGCTATGGGATTGAATAAAATCCAGGTTCAGGAAAAAATCAAGGTGGCCATAATTTCTACGGGTAAAGAACTGGTTAATTCTGGCCAAGATTTAAAATATGGTCAGATATTTGATGTAAATTCTTATTCTTTAAAAAGTGCACTACTATCTTGTGGTGCAGAGCCGTTATGGTTAGGTGTTGTTCCAGATAATTATGATGGATTGGCAGGTTCCATTAAGGATGCTTTAAAAGAATGTAATATAATTTTAACTTCAGGCAGCACTTCGGCAGGTACTGGAGATGTTTTAAAACAAGTCATTGAGGATATGGGCGAAGTCTTGGTGCATGGTATTTCAGTTAAACCTGGTAAGCCAACAATAATTGGAAAAATAGATGAAAAAATTGTAATTGGCCTTCCAGGATATCCAGTAGCTGCTTTAATGATATTTCAAATATTTTTAGCTTCACATATTCGTCAGTTGGGTGGTTTACAATCAGAAGATTCTATTAAAACAGTTAATTATCCTCTGGAAGGAAGATTTTACTCTTCCAGAGGTAGATTACACTACGCCCTTGTAAAAATAATTGATGGTAAAGTTCATCCTATTTTAAAAGATTCTGGTGCTATAACAGCTCTGGCTGAGGCCCAAGGGTATATTAAAATCCCTAAAAATGTGGAGATCTTAACTGAGGGAAGTGAAGTGGAAGTCGTGCTCTTTGAGAGATCTTAGACAAAAAAACATGTTCTGATTTTTTTTTAAATTGAATTGACTAAAACAACTAAAAATAAAAATAAATTTTATTATAAAAAGATATTTTAAATTGAATTTTGTTAATTAATTTATTGGAAATTTAATAGCAAAAAACTCTGACGAAAATCAGATGAAAATTGTTAATTTAAGCTCTTTCAATCTTTTTTTGAAGTTCTTTGATGTTATTGACCACTGAATTTTTATTTAATTCTTTTATTTTGGGCCTATTTATCAGTACCACTTCAAGACCTAGCTCCAGAGCAGCATCTATCTTACCAGGAACTCCTCCAGTTTCTCCACTTTCTTTAGTAATAATAACTCCCACATCATATTCTCTCATTAGTGCCTGATTGAATTCTTTAGAGAAAATACCTTGCATGGCCACAATATTTTCACCAGAAATTCCTATTTCCTGACAAATACCAATGGAAGTAGTATTGGGTAAAACTCTCACTATTAATTGTTTTAAGGGAACACTTTCTAGAACTGATTTTATGGTAGAAACACCAGCCAGATGCAAAACTTTCTTTTCATTTTTTATAATTTTTTTGGCGACTTGACCTGCTTCCTCAAATGAATTGACAATGTGGATTCCTTCAAAATTAGAATAATTAATTGAAGGCCTTTCAAAGCGAATATATTTAATTGAAGCCTTTTTTGATGCATTGATGGCATTGATGGTAGCCTGGGTTGCAAATGGATGGGTAGCATCTATTAAAATTTTCACATCTTTTTTTTGAATTAAATTTACCAGTTCATCTGCCTCAAGTGGTCGAGATATGACTTCATCTGTTCCTGCTTTTTTAGCCAGAATGCCCCCATAATTGGTGGTGGTGGTGGCCAAAATATTAAAATGCGTTTCTTCATTAGAATTGCCTTTGAAAGAACTTTTATTGTTTTTAGAAAGCATTTCAATGATTTTAATAGCATCTTTTGTTCCGGCCATCACCAGAATATTCATCTAATCGAACCTCGCCACGATTTTTTCACTAATTAATATAATACTGGCCACCAGAACTATTAAAATCCAGTCAAAACCAGATATGGCAGTTGTTTTGAATATTCCTTGTAAAAAGGGTATATAAATTACCATTAATTGCAATAAGAATGATGCTGCCACTGCAATTAGGAGGAAACGGTTGGAAAATCCAGTTTTGGACTTGCAGTTAAATACATTGAAAATCTGGAACATTACAAATACGGTAAATGCTATGGTTGTGGCTCTAATAGTGCTCACTCCGATAGAAAGCTCGTAAATGTAAAGGGCCAAAGTTCCTATGGCCATGACTATTCCTGTAAAAATGATTCTTAGTAGTGCTTTACGAGGTAGAATATTTTCTTTTTCAGGTTTTCTGAGCATAATTCCCTTTTCCGCGGGTTCAACACCTAATGACTGGGCTGGAGGCCCATCCATGATAATGTTGATCCATAAAATTTGTATGGGATTAAATGGGATGGGAAGGCTCATTATAGAAGCAGAAACAATGGTTAAAATGGCCCCTACATTGGTGGAAAGTTGGAATTTAACAAAACGACGAATATTATCAAATATGGTTCTTCCTTCTTCGATGGCATGTACGATAGTGGCAAAGTTATCGTCCTGCAATATCATGTCTGAGGATTCTTTAGCCACATCCGTTCCAGCAATTCCCATAGAAACACCAATAGATGCTTTTTTAAGTGCAGGGGCGTCATTTACTCCATCACCAGTCATGGAAACTACGTTGTCTTTATTTTGAAGAGCTTCTACAATACGCACTTTTTGTTCAGGGAAAACTCGAGCATATACTTCCACATCTTCCACAATTTCTGCAAATTCCTCATCAGAAAGTTTTTCCAGATCATTTCCAGTTAGAACTTTCCCATCTTTTAAAACCCCTATTTCTTTGGCAATGGCCGCAGCAGTATCCCTATGGTCTCCAGTAATCATTACTACTTTAATACCTGCTTTTTTACACGTGGCCACTGCTTCAGCTGCTTCTTTCCGTGGAGGATCCATCATACCGGCCAGTCCCACTAATATGAGATTACTTTCCAGAGTTTCTTTATTTTCTAAATCTTCATTCGGTGTCACCTTCCGGTAAGCCAATCCTAGAACTCGTAGGGCTTCTCCCGTCATTTCCTTAAGACTGTTCATGAAAGTTTCTTTATCAACCTCATTTAATTCCCGAACCACACCATCCTCTTCGATGTATTTACACATACTTAAAACTATTTCCGGAGCTCCTTTGGTGTAAAGATAAATTTCTCCACCTTTTTGATTCAAGGTAGTCATTCTTTTACGGGTACTGTCTAAGGGGATTTCCATTATTCGAGGATAAGTTTTTTCCAGTTCTTCTCGTGAATAATCTTCCTCTTCAGCGTATACTAACAAAGCACCATCAGTTGGGTCTCCAATAACTTTCCCATTGGATAAGCTGGCATTATTACACAACGCACATACTTCCAGTGCCCTTTCTGATGAATTTAAGCGAGCATCTCTTACAGACATTTTATTTAAGGTTAAAGTTCCGGTTTTGTCAGTACAAATTACGGTACAAGATCCCAGAGTTTCAACTGCCAGCAGCTTTCTGACCACTGCATTGACCCTAGCCATTCTTTGCATTCCCAGAGCTAAAGTAAGGGTCAAAATTGCAGGCAATCCTTCAGGAACTGCAGCCACCGCCAGAGATACGGCGGTTAAAAAAGTCTCAACCAGTGGAACTCCTTTGGCCAGCTGCAGGATGAATACTCCTACACAAACCACTACGGCAATTAGTCCCAGCATTTTTCCCAGGCCGGAAATCTTTTCTTGAAGGGGGGTAGCTGTATCTTCACCTTGCAACATTTCTGCAATTTTTCCAATAGAAGTTTGCATTCCTATTTCTACCACTGCACCGATTCCTCGCCCTGATATAACATCTGAATCCATATAAGCAATGGTTTCCCTTTCATTTTCGGCCTTTTCTTCATCATGTGTCTTAGAAACAGGTAAAGATTCTCCAGTGAGTGATGATTCGTCTATTCTAAGGTCATAACTTTCAATTAAACGAATATCTGCAGGTACATTATCTCCTTCTTCAATAACTACTACATCTCCCCTTGTAAGTCGGGAAGCAGCGATTTTTTCTGTTTTACCGTCACGAATAACCACAGCTTCACTGGATATGAGTCCTTTTAATTTTTCCATGGCTTTTTCTGCCTTGTTTTCTTGTAAGAATCCTACTGTAGCATTTAGAATAACTACTAATAATATAACTGCTGCATCAATAGCATCACCTACAAAGTAGGCGGCCACTGCGGCCACTATTAATAAAATAATTAATATGTCCATAAATTGCATCAGGAACTTTTTTACAGGCCCGTCTTTTTTTTCTTCCACTAACTCATTAGGGCCATATTCTTGGGTCCTTTTCTGAGCCTCAACTGAGCTTAAACCGTTTTTAGCAGTATTAAGTTCTTTTAATGTTTCTTCAATACTCTTTTTTTCCCATTTCATAATTAACACTCTTTAATTGGGGGATAAATCGATAATTATTAATTTAAAAAAATATTTAATATAATTTTTTAGATTTATTTGATTTTAGATTATTTAATCAGATTCTTTAATTATTTACTAACTCGGTTTATATAATTAATTATCTAATTCCACATTAATTAATAATAGTGAAATTAATTTATTTACTAATCTTATATTATTTATTATTTTAGAAGATATTTGTATTAATATCTTTTTCTGATTTTTCAAAAGATAAATATGGGATTTGTTAAAATTATTGTAAATAGTTTTAAAAATAAATTAGATTAAGGATAAACATAAAAAACAGTCTTTTTATAATTTACTAGTCGCATCTTCTGTCTGGTATTTATAGTGTCTCCACTTAGAGGTTTAATAATCAACATAGCACCTATATTCTGAGCTAGATCCATAATTGCTTGGTGCAGTTCCATGGGGGGCCTAACTGAATAAATAATACTAGCACCATCATAAATTCTTAAGTTGGCTTGGGTTATATCATCCTGAATTATATCTCTATGGGAAGGTTTAATATCAGTTAAAATAATATTTATTTTAGAATGTTTTTGAAGGTTTGCAGCAACTTCCAAAAATTTGCCTACCCCCACCTCTACTACTTTATCAGAGGGAGTGCATTGGTTTATAATATATGATGCAAGATCTTTCCACATGCTATCACCGGAGATAGAAATGATTATAAGGGAATTCAGACTTTCAGACCTTAAAAAGGTTGTAGAAATCGAAGAAATGTCTTTTGACGAGCCATACCCACCTAGCATCTTGAAAGATATTTTCAATCTTGGTGCAGGATTTTTAGTGGCCCAAGAAGATAATATAATTGTAGGGTATATTATATTTTGGATTAGATTTGAGGATGAAGGCCATATTATATCTCTGGCAGTGGATAAAAAATACCGTCGTAACAGTGTGGGTAAGAAACTGTTAGGAATGGCCATAGAAATGTTTCATAAATTTAATATGAAAAACATTAAATTAGAAGTAAGATATGAAAATAAAGGGGCCATTAAATTTTACAAAACCATGGGTTTTCACCAAGAGAAAATAATGCCAGGTTACTATGAGGACGGGGAAGATGCAGTTATAATGAACTTGCCACTGGAAAAAGATCTTTCCTATTCTGAAAATAAATCTATAAATGGATGGACTAATATCTGAAAATAAAATATCTGATATGAATAGTAGAGATTATAACTAGGAATATAACTAAAATTAATTAATGAATTAATTAAATTTATAATTATTTATAAAAAATACTAATTATTAGATTATTTGGATTGTACTCTGTTGAATTCATGCTATTAAACTAAATTAAAATCAAATTATTTACTTACTTATCAATTATGGTGATTAAATGGTAAAAGAGGCAAAACTTGCTTTAGAGGACGGAACTATTCTCACAGGAGAAAGTTTTGGTTATGAAACAATAAAAACAGGAGAAGTGGTTTTTGCCACTGGAATGACGGGTTATGTTGAATCCCTTACAGACCCTTCTTATAAAGGCCAAATTTTAATGACAACTTATCCATTACAAGGTAATTATGGTATAAGTCCTGAATGGTATCAGTCAGAAGGTATTAAGGCCGAAGGTTTTATTGTAAGAGAAGAATGTATTCATCCTTCCCACAGTCTTTCTGAGAAGGGATTATCTGACTTTTTATCTGAATTTAAAATTCCAGGAATTGGTGGAATTGACACTCGGGCATTAACCATCAAAATAAGAGAAAGGGGAACCATGAAAGGGGCATTGGCCACAACTGAAGTTTCTGATGAGGAATTATTAGAAATGGCTATTTCTCAAAAAGATATCACTGAAATTGATTTGGTGGATGAGGTTTGTGTTAAAGAACCAAAAATCTTTGGAAAAGATTACTCTGAAAGAGTGGTTATTGTTGACTGTGGAATAAAAAACAACAGTATCAATGCTCTTTTAAAAAGAGAAGTGGGAGTAGTTGTTTTACCATATAATACTAATATTAAAGATATTCTGGATTACGATCCTGATGCAGTTCTCATATCGAGCGGTCCGGGAGATCCTACTCGGGTTAAAGATGCTATAAATGTTATTCCAAAGCTTGCTGAGCGATTACCAGTATTTGGTATATGTTTGGGTCAGCAGTTAATTTCTCTGGCATTCGGGGCAAAAATTTATAAGATGAAATTTGGCCACAGGGGAACTAACCAGCCGGTTAAGGATTTAAAAACTGGAAAAGTATCCATAACTTCTCAGAATCATGGTTTTTCTGTAGATCCAGATTCTATTACTAATAGACCTATTAATGTCACTCAAATTAACTTAAACGATGGTACTGTTGAGGGAATAGAGCACGAAGAACTACCGGTAAGTAGTGTGCAGTACCACCCAGAAGCAGGCCCTGGCCCGCATGATACAGACTATGCCTTTGATAGATTTGTTAAAGTTATGATGGATTACTAGGTTAGAAATCTAATTTAAAAGTAAAATAACTGGTTAAATATTTAGCCACAATTTAATTATCAGTTTAATAAATTCCATAAATTCTATTTAATTATTTAAATCATTTAGAAATATTAGATGAAACAATTATAAAAAAACGGGGATCAGGAATGCCTAAGGATCAAAATATAAAAAAAGTACTCATAATTGGGTCTGGGCCCATTCAGATAGGTCAGGCTGCTGAGTTTGATTATTCTGGCTCTCAAGCTTGTAAATCATTACAAGAAGAAGGTATTGAAACGGTTCTGGTAAACAGTAACCCGGCCACTATCATGACTGATATTGACATGGCTGACAGTGTTTATGTGGAACCATTAACACCAGAAATCGTTGCTAAAATCATTGAAAAGGAAAAACCAGATGCTGTTTTACCTACCATGGGTGGACAAACTGGACTCAATGTAGCCACGGGACTGGAAGAGATTAATGCTCTGGAAGGAATTAAAGTCTTGGGGTCTACTGTAGAAATCATACGCAATGTAGAAGATCGGGACTTATTTGATATTTTCATGAAAGAACTCAATGAGCCAGTACCCAAAGCTAAAGCTGTTAAATCACTTGATGAAGCTTTAGAAGCGGTGAAAGAGATTGGATATCCGGTTATTGTACGACCTGCTTTTACATTAGGTGGCACTGGTGGTGGGGTGGCCTACAATGAAGAAGAACTCATTGAAATAGCCACTCGTGGATTGGACATGAGTTTTATCAGTCAAGTACTCATCGATCAATCTGTTATGGGATGGAAAGAGTTTGAATACGAAGTGATACGGGACAAAAATGACACCTGTGTTATTATCTGTAATATGGAAAATATTGATCCTATGGGAATTCACACTGGAGAGAGTATAGTAGTAGCTCCCTCTCAGACCCTGAGTGACGTGGATAACCAAAAATTGCGGAATGCATCAATCAAAATTATAAGAGCTTTGAAAATCCAGGGTGGATGTAACATACAGTTTGCCTTTCACCCGGAAACCAGAGAGTACAAAGTAATTGAAGTAAACCCTCGTGTGAGCCGGAGCAGTGCCCTAGCTTCTAAGGCAACGGGTTACCCTATAGCCAAAATTTCAGCTAAAATAGCTATTGGAATGACTTTAGATGAGATCCAAAATGACATCACCAAGGAAACACCAGCTTCTTTTGAGCCCACACTGGATTATGTAGTCGCCAAGATACCGCGATGGCCCTTTGACAAATTCAAAGGCATAAGCAAGAAAATTGGGGTACAGATGAAGTCCACAGGCGAAGTAATGGCTATTGGGCGAACTATTGAACAATCCCTCCATAAAGCCATACGTTCTCTTGATATTGGTCGATATGGGTTTGAAGAGGTTTCTTTTACCCGGGACGATCTGGCCAATCCTACTGATGAGCGAATGTTTCAAGTTTACACGGCCTTAAAGCAAGGAACCAGTGTAAATGAAATTCATCATATTACTCAAATTGATAAATTTTTCCTATATAAAATATTGAATATTATTAATTTTGAAAAGCAATTAAACTCTGATTCTATTAAGGATCCTAAATTAATGCACAAAGCCAAGAAAATGGGTTTTGCTGATGCTGAGCTTGCTCTAATAACTGGTCTGGAAGAATCAGAAATTAGAAAACTTCGAAAAGATGCTGGAATCGTGCCTACCTATAAAATGGTAGATACTTGTGCTGCAGAATTTGAAGCTAAAACTCCTTATTATTATGGTACTTATGATATGGAAGACGAAGTGCCAGTTTCCAACGAGCGAAAAATTGCTATTATTGGTGCGGGTCCTATAAGGATTGGACAAGGTATTGAATTTGATTATTGCTGTGTACATGCTTCTTTAGCCCTTAAAGATGAAGGGATAGAAACTATAGTTATTAACAACAATCCTGAAACGGTTAGTACGGATTATGATATCTCTAGTAAGCTTTATTTTGAACCACTCACCTTGGAAGATGTCATGGGTATAATGGATAAAGAAAAACCAGAAGGAGTAGTAGTACAATTCGGAGGACAGACTTCTATAAATCTGGCAGTACCATTGGCCGAAGAAGGCGTTAAAATCATGGGAACTCCTCACGAGAGTATTGACCGGGTTGAAGACAGGGAACAATTTACTCATGTATTAGAAAAGTTGGAAATACCTCAGGCACCGTATGGAATTGCTAAATCTTTTGAAGATGCGCGAAAAGTTGCTGAAAGGATAGGATTCCCAGTTCTAGTGAGACCATCTTATGTTCTTGGTGGTCGGGCCATGCAAATAGTCTATGGTGATGATGAGCTTCGAGAATATATGAAAGAAGCTGTTAAAATTTCTCCAAAGCATCCGATACTGGTGGATAAATTTTTGGAAGATGCTATCGAAGTTGATGTGGATGCCTTATGTGATGGGGACGATGTTTTCATTGGGGGTATTATGGAACACATTGAAGAAGCAGGAGTTCACTCTGGAGACTCAGCCTGTGTTATTCCACCACAAAGTATACCTGAAGATACTTTAAAAACTATCAAAGAATATACTCACGATTTGGCTCTGGAATTAGGGGTTGTTGGATTAATGAACATCCAATACGCTGTAAAAATGGACTCTGATAATGAACCGAAGGTTTACATATTGGAAGCCAACCCACGGGCCAGCCGTACAGTACCTTTCGTTAGTAAAGCCGTTGGTATTCCACTAGCTAAAATTGCTGCCTTGCTCATGATTGGCAAAAAATTGGCTGACTTAGGACTTAAGGATGAAATTAAAATCAACCACGTGGCTGTCAAAGAATCTGTTTTCCCATTCATTAAATTGCCTGAATCTGATTCAATTTTAGGCCCGGAAATGAAATCTACTGGGGAGAGTATGGGTATTGATGACAATTTTGGCCTGGCTTTTTATAAATCTCAGCTTTCAGCAAACATGGATCTTTTAACTGAAGGAAAAATCTTTATCAGTGTTCGAGATGCAGATAAAGATAAAATTCAGGATATTGTAAAGAAAGCTGATGAGTTGGGTTTTGATATTGTTGCTACTCGAGGAACAGCCAAAGCAGTGGAAGATGTGGCAGATATTGAAGTCATAAGGAAGGTTAGTCAAGGATCTCCGAATATACGAGAATCCATATTGGATAAAGAGATTGGCCTTATAATAAATACTCCATCGGGAAAACAATCTGCTGATGACGGTTATCTTATTCGTAGAATGGCTATAGAGTTGGGAATTCCTTATGTGACAACTTTAGCTGGTGCTCGAGCTGCTTTAAATGCTATTGAAGAAGTAAAAGATGGAAAAATTGTGGTTAAGTCACTTAATGAATACCATAACCTTTAATTCATTTTTAAACTTTATTTATTATTTAAAAAACTTTTTTAAGAATTATTTTTTCCTCTCTTTTTGCACTAAAAAATTTCTGATTGTTTTTGGTGAACAATCTCACAATTAATTAACTGAAATATATTATATTGGTGAATTAATAGAATTATATACAATAATTTTATATACTCGTGAAAAAAATGAAATTAAAGAAAAACTTAATATTATTCAATTATTTAAAAATCATGGGGAGGTAATACTATGG
>CAYUFT010000027.1:0-22505 GCA_964444115.1 uncultured Methanobacteriaceae archaeon | reverse complement strand
CCTTTTACTCCAAAAGTATTTTCTACAAACTCTGAAGGATGCATCTGTTCTGATTTGAATTCTTTTATTTGATCCATTTTAACAATTTTCAAAGGAATATTTAACTCATCAGATGCTTCTAAAATTCCCTTTTCATTCTGTTTAATTTCAGCAGTGGCCACTGAATCAAATCTATTCATAGGCAAATTTAATATTTCGGCAGCTTTTTTTATAGAACTTATTACTTGATCTTTAGAAACTCCTTTACGGCTTCCAATACCTATTACTAGTTTTTTAGGCCTTAAAATCATGGAAACAAGGTTATAAATATTTTTATCTTCATTTAAAATATTTTTATTTAAATCATTTTTCAAATAAGAATCATTTAAATTTAAATCCATGTCATGTGGTTTTTCAGAGTAATAAACTGCTAAAATATCATTTTCTCGAAGATTATTAAATTGTTGATTAGATATATTGAAATTATCTTTTAAAGCCCTTTCAGGCAAATATTGATATGTTTTATTAATTTTTGGATTATAAAACAAATAATTAATGTCTTTATTAGAAAATAAGCTAATTTTTTCTCCTTTTAAAATAAAAGAATTAAAATTGAGTATTAATTTAGGATCAACAATTTCCCAGTGAAGTATCCTGGCCATTTCATCAATTCCTAAAAAACCATGCATATCTGTAGAAGTAGTTATAACTGGATTAGAATCTATTAAATCAGCTATTTTAATACTTAAATTATTTGCACCGCCTAAATGGCCAGATAATAAGCTAATAACATTATTTCCACAATCGTCAATTACAATTATAGCTGGATCCGTAATTTTATTTGAAATTAATCCACAAGAAATTCTGACCATGATACCTAAAGCCATGATACCTATAATTGCGTCAAAATCATTAAATACTTTAATTAGATTATTCTTAGCATTCTTATGAAATAATTGAACATATATTATGGTAGAATCTTGTTCTAGATTTATTTTAAGCTTATTGGCCAGCTCTTTACCATGTTTACTGACAGATAATATTGCTATTTTCATTATTCTTCCTTCATAATTCTATATTGAAACATTTTGATTAAATTAAAATTTACTTTAAGGTATTAATAAAATATTTTGAACAGTTTTATTATTTTCACTACAAATTAAAATAAGTAAATTGATATTAGGTAATATATTAAAGCAAAAAAACTTATTGAAATAATTAAAAATAAAAACACGGCCATTTTAGTAAGTTTTATAGCAGCATGAATTGTTTCAATGTTTAGATTTTTTTTATTATCACCAATTAAGTATATGTTTGGTTTTTCTAATTGTATTTCCAGTGCTCCAGCTGCAGCAGCCATTGTAAAACCAGAATTAGGGCTTGGAGAATTTCTAGCATCTCTTATCATTATTCTAAAACTATTTCTCCAGTTCATTCTTAAAACAAATGAAGAAATAACAATTATTAATCCTGTGATTCTTGCCGGAATATAATTAAGAATATCATCTAATTTAGCCGGAAACCATCCAATAAGTGCATTTTCTTCATTTTTATATCCAACCATAGCATCTAAAGTATTTACAAGTCTGAAAAACATTGCACCAGGTACTCCCAATATAAATACAAACAAAATTGGTGAGGTAATAGAATCTGTTATATTTTCTGTTAAACTTTCAATTGTAGCAGATATAAGTTGAGAATCGTCTAAATTTTCAGTATCTCGACTAACAAGATAAGAAACTTTTTGTCTGGCTTTTTCTGAATTTAAGGATAAATTAATTGCAACATCTTTTGAAGAGTTTATAAGCATTTTTATGGAGAAAGTAGTAGATAACAAAATTGCTGAAATCAAAATATAAATTATATAATTAAATGAAGTATAATAAAGAATTATTATAGTTGATAAAGCAAAAAAAACAGTTAATACAAATGTTAATATGAAACCAGACCATTTACTTTTTATTTTAATTAAATACTGCTTTAAAAAATAAATTGATTGGCCCATCCACACTACAGGATGTATTTTTGAAGGGAGTTCACCCATTGAAAGGTCTATGAAAACTGCTAAAGCTATTATCATAAAAATCAAAGTATCCATGATAAACAATATAAAAACATGAATTATTAATGCTATGCTTGTTAAAAATATAAAATGTAGTATGAACAGAATGTAATAAAGATTATATAAAAATAGGAAGTGAGTAAATGACAGATATTCAAGATAAAATACAAAAATGGCTCGCTGATGAAGGTTATTTCAGACAAAAAGTTCCTGATGAAAATTCTAACTTTCACTTTATTATAAATTACCCTGAAGGTCATGTAATTGATGTTATTCAACCAAAAGGGAAAGATGATATGGTAGTTATTGGCTGTGCAACTAATGTAAGTCCAGAACACTTAAGCCAAATAAAAAAAATGAGCTCAGATGAAAAAGAAGAATTCATATGGGAATTTAGATTTGCTCTTAATGGTTTAATGGTTGATTTTCAAATTCAACATCCTGAGAATGTTTTACAAAGTTATGTGGTAAGTTCTGAAATTTATGAAGATGGTTTAACCAAGGATAGATTAATTTCAAGTGTAAAAAGTATTTTTAGAGCTAAACTTCAGGGTTTATGGAAGATCCAGGAAAAATTTGGTGAAGTAGAGAAAGAATCTAGTCATCCAGATGGTATGTACGTTTAAAATTTATTTAATTTTATAAAATATTCATTCATTTTTTATTTTTGCTTAAATAAATCATTATAATTACTTTTTTTATTTTTAAAATGGACAAATTAATTTCATATTAAAAAATATAAAATATTTTTATATAATTTTTTCAAAGACATATATTTCAACTGTAAAAATCATTTGAAAATTCTTAAATTGAATAAAAATTAATTTAGATATTTCCTTAACAAGAGAGACCTATATTTCAACTGTAAAAATTAAAATAAGCTAATAAAAATTTAAAGAGAGATATGTTTCAAGTGTAAAATTTAATGTTAATTAATGAATATTAATGATTTTAATTAAAATCAAAGTGAGAGATGAATTTCAAGTGTAAAATATGAAAAATACCTATGAAAAAAATAGTGAGACATGCATTTCCACTGTAAAAAAATTAGTTATTATATTTTCAGAATTTATTATTAATTTTTTAATAGTTAATTAAAATAATTTAATTTAAAATTTATTTTCCTAAAATACTTGAGTTTATATTAATTTATTTTAATTAAGATCTTACAATATATTTTTTTATTTTTTCACTTGAAACTTATGTTAAATATTTAAATTTTTTATTATTTTTATTATTTTAAATTTTTTATTATAATTTCTTGAAACGTTTGTTTTAATACTATTTAAATAATTTGATTTTTAGTGATAATTAAGTATCAAAAATAATAATAAATTTATGATAATAAATATTTTTATGCAAAAAACAAAATTAATATTATATATATTAATTCAAATCTAAATTAATTAAACATAATATTATTAATTACTATGCCATTATTAAATTTAAATTATTATATTTTAATATATTCAAGTTTCACTTGAAATTGATGTCTGTCTGAATTTTTTTGTTTACATTTTTTTTGTTTACACTTGAAATTGATGTCTCTTAATGAAAAAATATATATTCAAAAACACAAAAACATACAATTTTGAACTTTAATAATAAAAACTTTTATTTGATAGTTAAAATAACATTTTTACACTTGAAACTTACCATCACATGATTTAAAAATAATTCTTATTTAGATCTATCAAATTCAATTTAGAATTTAATCATTGGTTATTAATTCAAACAGTGAGTGGTATTTTAATCAGGAGACCTTAGAATATAAGGTCATCAAATTTTTTTAAGAGATACATGTCTTTTGCACATGTCTTTTGTTAGAATTGGGGTAACTAACAAATAAATCTCGAGATTTTTTATTGGATGTGTGATCTTTATGAATATATTTGATGAGTTAGGGGATAAACAAACAGTTTTTCAAGATAAAAAGTTTTTAGATCACAGATTTTTACCAGACAAACTTCCTCATAGGGAAGACCAGATAAAATCTATAGCTAAATATTGGATAGAGGCCTTAAAAGAAGTTACTCCTCCAGATATTACTATTTATGGAAAAACAGGAACTGGAAAAACAGCTGTGGCTAAATTTGCAATGAAACAACTCAAAGAGGCGGCTAAAGAACAAGATATTAATATTAAAACAGAATACATTCGATGTACTGATTATACAACTGAATATCAAGTTATTGCTCGTTTATGTCAACAAATGGGGCGTGATGTTCCTTATCGAGGATGGACCAAAGCTGAAGTTATAAATACTTTTAGAAATTTATTTAAAAAGAATGCTTTTGGTAAAGACTTGATTTTATTAGTTGTTTTGGATGAAATTGATATTCTTCTTAGAAACGATGGTGATGGTCTTCTTTACACACTTACTCGTACTGATAATGTAGCAATATTATCAATTAGTAATTATGTTGATTTTAAAAAATTCATAAAACCTCGTGTTCGAAGTAGTTTAAGGGATAGAGAAATTGTATTCCCACCATATGGTGCTCAACAACTTGTAGATATCCTTGAAGAACGTTCTAATTTGTCTTTTAATAAAGAAGCACTTAAAGATGATGTAATACCTCTATGTGCTGCACTGGCTGCTAAGGAAGAAGGAGATGCTAGATATGCTCTTGATCTTTTAAGAACATCTGGTGAGCTGGCTGATGAAAAAGATTCAGAAATTGTTCTTGGTGAGTATGTAAGAGAAGCAAAGGATTATATTGAACATAATAAAGTCACTGATATAATAATGACTTTACCAAGTCAACAACAACGTGTTTTAGAGTCAATACTTTATCTAACTAAAAGAAAAGAAGAAATAACTTCTGGAAGACTTTATGAAGTTTATAAAGACATTGCTCGTGGAGACACGGTTTCTTACAGAAGAATTTTTGACTTTATAAATGAATTGGAAATGTTAGGTTTAATTTCAACTAATACAGTTTCTAGAGGACGTGCAAAAGGAAGAACTAATATAATTGATCTTCAATGTGATACTGCAGTTCTTGAAGAGGCTATTTGGGGAATGTAAATATACATTCCTTTTATCTCACCTATTTTCATATTAATTAATTTTATTTTTAAAATTTTTTTTAATTATTTTGATCATAATAAAAAATTAAATAAATATTTTATTTGGACTTTTTTTAGATATTATTTTTAGTATATCTAGAACAATTATTATTCAAATGAATTTATTAAAGCATTTAAAAGGGCCATACGTACTGGAACACCATAAAATGCCTGTTCAAAATATTTTCCATATTTAGTATCATCTAAATCCGGTGATATTTCATCAACCCTGGGTAATGGGTGCATTACAATCAAATCTTTTCCATTTAAAAGTTCAGAATTAATAAGATAAGCACCTTTAATTCTTGAATACTCTTCTGGATCTGGAAATCTTTCTTTTTGTATTCGAGTAACATATAATACATCTACTTCATCTAAAACATCATGAATATCATTTGTTTCTCTGGTTACTGATTTAGCCCCTTTCAAATCATGAAGAGTTTCTTGTGGCATTTTAAGCTCTGGCGGGGAAACAAAACTCATTTTTGCCCCGAACATTCCTAAAGCATAAGAAAGAGAATGTACAGTTCTTCCATATTTTAAATCACCAATCAATGCCACATTCAAGCCTTTTATTTTCCCAAAAACCCTTTTCATAGTGTAAAGATCTAGTAAAGTTTGTGTAGGGTGCTGACCTGCACCGTCTCCGGCATTAATAATAGGTACATCTACTATATCTGAAACATATCGTGCTGCACCTTCTAAATTATGTCTTATCACCAGAGCATCAGCATATTCTGCTACCATACGAGCAGTATCAGCTAAATTTTCTCCCTTTGTGACAGAACTGGCCCCAGTTTCTGCAAAACCTATTACTCCACCACCTAATCTCTTCATTGATGTTTCAAAAGATAAACGAGTTCTGGTGGATGGCTCATAAAACATCATCCCCAGGATTTTACCCGCCATATTTTGAGACATTTCATGAGACCTGGCCACGGGTTCTAGTTTTTCAGCCTGCTTTAAAATGAAATTTATGTCATCTTTACTAAAATCTTTAATAGAAATAACATTTTTAAGAGAAAAGGACATTATACCCTCCATTAAATTTGATTTATTTATTTATTTATTATACTTTATTCATTAACTTATGTAAAAATGTTTCAGGTGTTAATAAGATTATATAACTCGATAAATTCACTATTATCAATACTAGAATAATGGGTTTTTTAAGTTTTAGTTGTTGATAAAATAATATTAATTAATTAGAATCAAAAAAATAAACATTAAATTATAAAATATATATTTATTTCAATTTATTTTAGTTATAACTTCCTAGCAAAACTTAAATATCCAGTATGACCAACCATACGAGTTTTTGGCCGAGTACCTTTAACTTTGACCTCAATTTCTCTTAAAATACATTCAATAGTATTTATTTCAGAAAAACCAACCTTTTTAGCGATTCTATGGAAAATTTGAACTTGTTCTATATATGGAGCATATACTGCCAGCCAACCTCCTGCTTTAAGGCTTTCATAAACTGATTCCAGTAATTCATATGGTTTTGGAAGGTCTAAAAATACCAAATCAATATTTTCTTCATCAATACCTTCTTTAATATCTTTATTTTTAATTTCAACATTTATAAATTGAAATTGGTCAATATTGGACTGAGCTATTTGAGCAAAATCATCTCTAATCTCATAACTGTAAACTTTTCCATCATTTCCTACCACATTAGCGAAATGAAGAGCTATGGCTCCAGCACCAGTACCCGCATCTACCACACGATCACCACAGCCTAAACCAGTATATGAAATTACTATTCCTATGTCTTTAGGAAGTAAAATTGAACATCTGCGTTGCATTAGTTCAATTAAATCATTTACATCAGCTTTAACTACTTTAACTTGTTTTCCCATATGTGTTTTAATAGTATCTCCAGGACTACATTCTTGAAGATCTTCTTTTTTAATTATTCCCAGATCATTCTGAAAATCCTGTTCTAAATTAAGTAGGTATTTCTTCCCTCTTTCATCTATTAAAATAAGCAAATTATCACCTTGTTAAATTAATATATTTATTTTAAACATTCTAATTATGAATCAAAAATTTAATTTAATCAATGAGTTTCTTTTCTTCAAGAACTTTAGCTTTCTTCAGTTGTCCCTCTACAACTTTTTTAATGTTTTTCGCAATTTTTTTCCCAATACCCTCTACTTTCTGGAGATCGTCTTCAGTGGCATTAACTATTTCTTTAACAGAACCAAATTCTTCAAGAAGTTTACGGGCATTAACAGGCCCTACATTAGGTAAAGATTCCACAATAAAAAGTTGTTGTTCTAAGAAGGTTAGTGGTTTTTTTTCTGTTCGTACTTGAACTGGTGGCCTTTCCTGACCTTGCTCTCTAATAGCAATACGCCTTATCATAGCTGCAGTATCATCAGGTGAGCGAGTAGGTATTATTGGTATTCCAAAATCCACAGCTATAGCTGATAAAGCTCCCCGAATAGCATTGGGATTCATAAATCCAGAATAAAGATTATCTCCTTCTAATATGAGTACAGGCTTTTTAAATTCTTCTACCATCTCTTTTGCTTGTTTATACAATCTTTTATCTGCAATAGAACTTACAAAATCAGAGGCAGTTTTTCTCTCGATTCCTACATCATCTGTTAGTTGATAATCTGCCACAGCCATAGTTTTAATTTCAATATCCACTCCTAATTTTGTTAATTCTCTTAAAACACGTGAATTTCCTTCTCTAGAATCAGCATATATTAATGGTTTAAGAGATTGAGTGGATTTTAATGATCTATTTTGGCTATCTATTTTTTGATTATCTTGAATATCTTCCATTTTATCTGATTTAGAAATTTCTATTTCTTTGTTAGATATCTCTTTATTGGATATTTCAGAATTATTTTTATCATAACCCTTACCATTTTTGGTTTTAGGCGAAATAAAGTCTTCATGGAGTGGTTTTATTTTTAGATTGCTTAAAGCTGAAGCATCTCCTAATTGTTCCTTCATTTTTTTCTCTTTATGGATACTGGACCAGTAATATCCCTCATCTCTGGTTCCTTTAGTAATAAGGACTTTCATTTTTCCAGTATTCTTTCTCCCAGTACGCCCTCTTCGCTGTATCATTCTTATTTCCGAAGGAACAGGTTCATAAAGCACTACCAGATCCACAGCAGGTATATCTATACCTTCCTCAGCCACACTGGTAGATAATAAAACATCATAGTTACCCATTCTAAAAGCTTTAATGATTTGTTTTTGCTCTTTTTGGGTAAGTCCCTTCTCACCATTACTTTTTCCCTGACCAAAGAATTTCACAGCATTAATATTTTCTTTTTCACAACGCTGGTAAATCTGTTCTAAGGTATCACGATATTGGGTAAATACAATTACTTTTGATTTATTTTTTAGTTCCTTTTGCAGAATTTTTATAAGTTTATTTAATTTAGGATGTTCTACTCCCATTTCATAGGCTTTTTTGGTGAGAATCATGGCAGGAGCAAAATCTGCATCCACAAGTAATCCTTTTGCTGCCTTAGTATTCTTTTTCCCCAGCCTGATGAAATAATGTTGTAAGGTACTAATCCCCTGGGTTTCCAAAAGTTCTAGTGCATGCTGTACATTTATAGAAGCAGCAATTAATGAAATAGCTCTGAAACACTCTTTGGGTGGAGTAGTACTGCGAGCAATACGGTTTTGAACTCTTCCACGAGCCATCAATAGATCTTTTTTACCTACTGAAATGGTAGGGAGTACTTCCATACTCTTGAGTAATTTTAAACGCTGTTTAAGAGCCTTATTTAAATGCTCCTTTATTCTTTTTTGTTCTTCTCCCATTTCCACACTTACCCATTCCACTTCAATGGGATTGAAATAAGGGGATACGTCAGGATCTTCTTCACTTTTAATAATTACTCCCTGGATAAAGAGATTTTCACAAACACATTTTATTTTATCCTTATCCGAACCAGGAGACGCGGTTAAACCTAAAATCAAGGGATTTTGTGCCTCAGGTAAATAGCGAGAGGCTAAGTATACATAGGCATATGATCCCACACCACGGTGGCATTCATCAAATACCATTAAAGAAACATCTTTTAAGGAATATCGATTATTAATAAGGTCTGATTCTACGGTTTGTGGTGTTGCACAGATTATTTGAGATTCATCCCATCTTTTTGTTCTTTCTTCTGGTTTTATAGCCCCTGTAATTGATGTGGAACTAACCGTCAAGAATTCACGGAAGCTTTCTTCATGCTGAACTACCAGTGGTTTACTAGGGGCCACTACCAGTACTTTGGAGTTAGGGATTTTTTCCAGCCTATCTGCTGCTACTAAAGCAGCCACAATAGTTTTTCCTAGGGCCGTAGGGGCCACTATCATAGTATTACCTTTTTTCAAAACATCTGCAGCTAATAGTTGCTGATAAAGACGGGCCTCAACTTTATTAGGATGGACAAGGAGATGGCTGATATACTTTTCCATGATGAGTATATTAAAAAGGAAACATATAAAAAATGTGTTTTTGAAGAATTAGAATTCATTCAAAAGATAAAATCTGGAAAATTTTTTAAATAAATTTAGAATTAATATTTATATAAAATATATTTAGATTAATGAATTAATCTGAAAATGGTTTTAGACGGGATTATTTTTCCACAATCAGATTCTCGAAATCATCAAATACTACTTCTAAGCCGCACATGCTGGGCACATAATTAGCTGCTTTTGCTGAATCAACTCCAATTACTTCAAATCCGAGTTCTTCTATTGGTGAAACCACCATACAAGTGTCACAGACCAGTTTACCCCCGGCCTGTTCAATCATTTTAGTATAACCCATTCGTTCAGCTGCAGCCTTCATATTAATAGATGTACATAACCAGAGCTTATTTTTTAGTTTTTTTCCTTGTAAAGTTTCGGCAATATCTCTAATTTCATCCAAAGAGGCATGCGGACATCCTAAACATATTAAGTCTGCTTTTTCGCTGCTGGTGGAAAGTTTTTCCCGAACTTCCTGTATTTCTTCACGATTAACAGTTATTTTATCCTCAGCTTCTTGAGCGGAGGCATTTTGATATTCTGGAGTAATATTTTCTATATGGTATAATGCAACTGCCCCCGATGATGCAAGAGCAGCGCCCATTCCTTTAAGATTGTCAACAAGTGGCCTATTACTCATTTTAAAGTAAGGTATTCCATCACCTACTTCTTGACCCACTAAATAGCCTAAAGCACCGTAATCTGCTCCCTTAAGTTCGCATTTCACATCTACAACTAGGCTGGCCTTTCGGTTTTCCTCCAAATGATAACCATAAGCAGGTGTTTTTCCACATATGGCTGCGGCCAATGCACCAGGTCCACCTTCCCTGTTAGTTTTTGCTCCCAAAACAGAATTTCCGTAGGCCACAGCAGATGATTCTGACCAGGCAATATGTGATCCTTGCAGAGGCACGTTTCCAATAAGGTAAGGTGTGCAGGTGCAAGTGGTCATAACATCCATTTTTCCATAGGCTTCTACAATTCTCTTTTGCCTTTTGGTGAACTCTGGTGAAAATCCTAACTCTTCCCACTGGTCAAGGTCCACTCCGGCAGGATTCAATGTTGAAGGGATTTTGGTACGGGCCTGGGGGTCCTGGGCCAGATCTTCTAGATACTCTAGCCCAGCATCACCAATAGTTTTGTATGAAACCCCTGAAACCTGGGCTGAGGTGATATTCACCAGTTTTTCAGCTTCATATATGTCGCCCAAGGCCACTAGAATTTCCATACTTTTTCTAATGGTTTCTCCATACTCTCCCTGGCACATTTTTTCTTCTTTTTTGGTAAGGTGCATTTTAATCCCTTTGTTAATAATTATATAATTTATAATTTTTATTAGATAATGATTAAGTAAATTATTTCTCTATTCAACTAAATAAATTATTTTTATCATGATAATTCGGTTAATTAATGAATAATGGGTATATGTTAAAAAATTACAAGTTAAAAAGATTATAGCTCTCTAAAATCACTATAAAAATTGATAGGCCCTAATTTAATTAAAAATAAAAAAATATTAATGAATTTAATTATTGTGCCAGTTGATAACCCACTATTTCATCAACCAGATTTAAAAAATTGTCCATTTCTTTATAAGAAACCATAGCTCCTGCTGCTATGTCATGCCCGCCGCCTGTACCACCAAAACTACTTGAAGCATCTTTTAAGGCCTGTCCAAGGTCTACACCTTTTTCTACCATGGTACGGGTAGTTCTACTAGATACTTTGACCAAGTTATCCATTCTAGAGAATGCTAAAATTGGTAGTTCGGGGTCTAAAGTTTCCATGGACAAAGCTATGCTAGCAATGGTTCCCATAACACTTTTTCGAGCTTTTTCTTCAGCATAAAGATATTGAATGTTCTCCATAACATTCGAACCTTCCCTTTTTATCCAGCTCAATCCATTAACTAGATTTTGCCGGTATTTTCGCTGTAGATCAAGGGCTACATCCAGTGCATCGCTTTTCTCACCTAGACATATTCCTAAACCAAGACCATACTTCTTATTTTTTCCACAAGCATCTAAAATCCTAGAATAATCCTCAATATCCCTTAAAGTTGGTTTTTCTTTAGGATTACTGTAAACATCAGAGAAAATTTCAGGATTAATGTGTACCAGTTCATCTTTAAGGATATCTCGCTCTTCAGGACCTAAATCAGAAAATTTAACTCCATAAGAAACTCCTAGTTTTTCTAAAAAGGCCATGGAAGCTTCTAAATCTCCGGATAATCCTGGAAGAATTGGGCTAAAACTGTAAGCTAGAGATTTGTATAGTGGTTCTTCATTTTTAGAAGCAATTTTTAAATCCTTATGCATTTCTACAGAACCATATTCTAATCCTTCATCCAATATGATCTTATTAATACCTAAAAAACCATCATAGTACTGCATGTCACCAAAAGCACCAGCTAAGGCCATCGGGGCCAGGGACTGATTTTCCATTCCCCTTACAGTTAGATAGGTAACTCCAGAAGCACTAACTTCTTTACTACCATCTACTCCGAATAAATGGGGGTTAACATGAGTTATATTGTCCTTAGTTTCAAATTCCATGGGCTGGTGATGGTCGGCAATGATTATATCACCTTTTATCCGGGAAATTGAATCTAAATAGGCACTACCCATATCACAAAAAAAGAAAAGCTGGTATCGTTCCTTGGTCAGTTTTTGAATGAAACTGTCCCTTAAACGGGGAACGATACTAATGTGGTACTGTCCATCTGCCTGGGATATGGCATTGGCTGCCACTCCAGCAGCGGATATGCCGTCGGCATCGTTGTGGGATATGATCCTAATGATACTTCCTTTTTCCAAGTGCTCTTTGAGGACTTGGCAGGCTTCATCACCTTTATTTAACAAGGAGTGCTGCTTTTTGTGGGTCATATCTCCATCCTTCTGGCATTACGCCTTCTCGGACATAGTACCTTCCAAGACGTCGGATTTGGGATTCAATAATTTGTAATCCACGTTTGGTGTGCAAATCTTTATGATTTTCTTCTAAGTGGTCTCTTATGTTAACAGCTTTTCTAATGAGGTTCATTATGTCTTCTGGATATTCTGGCTTTTGGCCGTGTTTTTCCAGAATTTGGGTAATTTTATCGCCGGTGACTAATTTAACATTAGGGATACCGTATTGGTCTCTTAAGATGATACCAATTTTACTGGTGGAGTTTCCTTCTTTGGTCAGTTTTAATATTAATTCTTCAATTTCTTCATTGGAGTATTCAACCCAATCAGGTTTATTTGCCATTTAATCATACCTCTCTTATTTATTTTTAAAAATATTTGTCGATTATTCTTTTTCGACTAGTATTTAATGAAAATTACTAAAATTATAATATTCGATCAATGACTTTCTTTTGATATATTATTGATTATAGTGAATTAAATCAATTGAGAAATTATATTATCTAAATTAGATACTTTTTAATAACTCATATACCTCAAATAACCATTTCTTATTTCTGAGACTTGTACCATATAGCAAACTGCTCTAATGATCTTCTACGATGAGAAAATTCATTTTTTTCAAGAGTAGTAAGTTCACCAAAGGTTTTTTCTTTCTCTTCTATATAGAACAGTGGATCGAAAGCAAAACCGTAATTTCCTTTCTCTTTTGTAGAAATATGTCCTTTAACCGCACCTAAAAAAATCTCGGGCTCGGCATTGGGGGCACTGTACCCAACCACCGACCTGAACTCGGCATATCGGTCTTTAACATTTTCCATTAGCTTTAAAATACCAGAATTTCCAATTGTATCCTGCACATATGCAGAATATGGTCCTGGAAACCATTCCAAAGTTTTTATAAACAGTCCCGCATCTTCAACAATAACGGGTTCTCCCAGACGATTAGCAGCATGTTGTGCGCCGTACCGGGCCACTTCCTCCAGGGTTCCCTGAAGTTCTGGATAGCCCAAGTCAACATGTTTTAGTTGTATGCCAAACTTCTCGAATATTTTTTCTGCTTCTTCTACTTTGTGTTGGTTACCTGTTATAAATGTTACCTTCATTTTATACACTTCATTATTAAATTAAATTTATTATTTTGAAACAATTTTTAGCCCATTTTATTCTATTCTTTGTTTTTAGAGATTATTAAGAATATAATTTTAAATATAACGTCCTCTAGTCTGTATTTCATTTATTTTATCCCTAATTTTATCATCTCCTGAAAATTCTTCATAGCCCTCCAAGATACACTGGAAACATAACTCTGCAATCTTGTAGTGTATGCTCTGTAAGGCCTTTTTAAGAACTAAAAGATCTACACCTTTGTCTTCTGCTAGGTCTGATGATTTTCCAAGGCCAAAATCTATGAAAAAAATGTCTTCATCTTTTAAAATAAGATTGGATGTGGTTAAATCTCCATGAATTATTCCACCTTTGTGAAGTCGCGCAATGTTTTCTCCCAATTTTTTACATATATTTTCCCGAGATTTTTTACTTACCTTACTTAAAACATCTTTAATCTGAGGCCCATTAATTTTTTCCATTATCAATGAAGCATTTTCCAGATCTATGTCCCATATTACTGGGGTTCGCACACCGCATCGCTTGGCCTGGGCCAGTAGACGGGCTTCTTTTTTGGTCCGGGATATCCGAAGGCGCTGGTCTATTTCGCTTATGCGGTAACTTTTAGGAACTCTTTTCTTTACAACTACGTCTTCCCCTAACCACTGGCCCTCGTAAATATTGGCCTCTGCCCCTTTGGCCCTTAATTCATCAGGAAGTTTTAAAAAGTGTTCGGTACTCTTCATCCAAGGTACATCCACTTGATCTGTCCTATAGCGCTGAATAACAGTGGTTTCTTCTATTTTCTGGCCACCACTTTCTGCGTAAACCTTTTGACCCATCCAAGCAATCATAGCCCCATTATCGCCACAATATTTTACAGGCGGCATAAAAAAGTCAGCATAATGTTCTTCGGCCATTCGTGACAGCATATCTCTTAAACGGATATTGGCGGCCACTCCTCCACACAACATCACTTCTTTTTTCTGGGTATGGGCTAATGCTCTTTCAGTTACTTCCACCATCATGGAAAAAGCAGTTTCCTGCAAACTGTAACATAAATCCTCCATGGAAACTCCCTTTTCATACTTTCTTTGAGCAGCGGTCAAAAGGCCTGAAAATGAAAGATCCATTCCTTTAACGGCATAAGGAAGTTTTAAATAATTTTGGGATTTTTTGGCTAATTTTTCTACCACTGGGCCACCAGGATGGCCTAAACTCACTTCTCTGCTGAATTGGTCTAGCATATTTCCCACTGCAATATCCAGGGTTTCTCCAAATACTCGGTAACGGCCTCCCTCAAAGGCAATGACTTGAGTGTTGCCCCCACTGGCGTACAATGAAACAGGATCTTCTGCTCCTGTGGTTAGCCGCCCAATTTCCACGTGCCCTAAGCAGTGATTTACTCCTACAATTGGTACTTTAAGAGATAAAGCTAAAGTTCTAGCAGCAGTGGCTACAGTACGCAGTGCAGGCCCCAATCCTGGACCACGGGAGAATGCCACTAGATTTATATCTTCTAACTGCAGATTTTCGTTTTCCAGCGCTTTTTTAATTAATTTGGGTATCCATTGGGCGTGATGTTCTGCTGCTTCTCTAGGATGAATTCCCCCTGATTCTGGAATTAGGGGTTTACCAACAGAGGCTAGAATTTGACCTTCTTTATCAACTAAACCCACTCCAGTTTTTTCAGCTGTACCTTCGATCCCTAAGCAAATAAAATTTGGCATTAAGTTCCCTCATGATTAGAATATTTTTTATTAATTATTATATGCTTTAATTTGAATTTTTAAATATTTAAAAATCTTCGATATAAATTTTAATATTTATAAAGTTTTTTTACAGTTGAAATGTACCTCTATTTATATTATTATTTATTACTTGTAGCAAGGTTTAAACATTTGTAAACTTAATTTTAAATTCTTTGAAGGTTTATTTAATATAATAATCATTAAAATATTTAGTGAATTTTTTTAAACAATAATATACTACTTATTACTAATTTTATTGTATAATATAGGTGAAATAATGTGTGATGGTTTGAATATTTACGGTTCAACAGAATTTTTAGGCAAGGTAGCTGGGAAAAAATCTCTATTTATTTGTGCGATAGCTACTACTGCCACTTCAAAAATCCCTGGAATCACGGGGGCAGGTGTCAGCCCGGAATTAACGGAATATACTCCTGCAGCAGATGTAGAATTAATTATCCATGATAAACCATTATGTCTGGATGAAATTCCTCAGACGATTGTAGAAGGGGGTGCCGCCCCCACACCAGCAGTTATTACCAAGGCAGCACTCCAGATAGCAGATATACCATTTTTAGTGGCCGACGCTGGTTCCGCAATAAAACCGGCTGTTCCTTATATAAAACTGGGTGATTCAGCTGGAGGAGATATACGTACTGGAAAAGCTGTAAAAAATCCTCAACAAATATTTGAAAATGGGAAAATTCTAGGAAAAACACTTTCAAAGCTTACAGAGCACTTGATTATTGGTGAAAGCACTCCTGCTGGAACAACCACTGCTTTGGGAGTTTTGACAGCTCTGGGATATGATGCTAGCTTTAAAGTTAGTGGGAGTATGTGTGAAAACCCGCATGATTTAAAAAAAGACGTAGTCAAGGAAGGAATGGCTTCTGCAGGAATTCCTTGGGGAAAATCAGTTTCAGATCCATTCAAGGCAGTAGAGATGGTAGGAGATCCTATGATTCCAGCAGTAGCAGGTTTAGCAATGGGGAGTGAAGTACCAGTTACATTGGCGGGAGGAACTCAAATGACTGCTGTTTGCGCTATAATTAAAGCTTTGGACCCTGAATTTGACTTTTCTAATTTATGCATTGCCACTACGGTTTTTGTGGTGGAAGATGAGACTTCTAATATCCATCACATCATAGAACAAATTGGAGAAATTTCCTTGTATGCTGCTGATCCATTTTTCCATGAATCTGAAAATGAAGGCCTTCGAAGATACTTATCTGGATCTGTTAAGGAAGGAGTAGGTGCTGGTGGGGCTATAATGGCCGCACTTTTACAAAGTGTCGATATTCATGATATAAGGAAAGAAACAGAAGATTTATGTCAAAAAATCCTTTAATTAAATTTAAAAATTAAAAAGAAAGATTAGATGTGGAAATATAAAGATAACACCACAGCTATAATACCTACAATCCAACAGTAATATGCAAATATAAGTAGGTTTCTTTCTTTAATTAATTTTAACATGAATTTTATGGCTAAATATCCACTAATGGCCGCTGCTAAAAACCCAGCAATCAGGGCACCAGCACTCATTTCCAATCCAGTTATATCTTTGGCTTGTACTAGTGCTGCACCAAGAATGGCTGGTATAGATAACAAAAAACTGTATCTAGCTGCTAATTCTCTTTCGAATCCTAAAAATAGCCCTGTAGATATGGTAGCTCCGGAACGTGATATTCCAGGGGCAATAGCAAAGGCCTGGGCAATACCTATAAATAATGAATTTTTAATGGTTAATTTTTCCAATGGTTTTCTATCTTCTGGCCTAATCCTTTGGTTAACTCTCTCAGATCCCCAGAGTAAGAAACCTGTAATTATTAAAAATATTCCTACAGCTAGTATGCTACTAAATAAACTTTCAAATGTACTTTTGAACAGAATTCCGGCTAATCCTGCAGGTATGGTACCAATTATTACTAACCAAGCCAGTTTTTTGTATTGATCTTCTTGGAATTTCTTTTTGAACTGTCCTTTTGGAATGTCTGCCAGACTGGAGAAAAATGATTTTATCATATGTATGATATCGTTCCAGAAATAGGTAAAAACTGCTACCAAGGTTCCTATATGCAGTAAAGTATCAAATGCTAGACTGGATTGTATATTCATGATTTCTGGCACAAATACGAGGTGAGCAGAACTGCTTACTGGGAGAAACTCTGTCAAACCCTGTACTATCCCTATAATTATTGCTTGTATAATGTCCATTTAATCACCTAAATTAGCTTTATTTTTATTAATTAATTCCTTAAAATTAATTTTGAAATTAAATAGTTAACCTTATCGAAAAATATTATTTAAATATGTTGTTTTTTTAAAATAACAACTTTAAATTATTACTTTCAAATTAATAATAACAAATTTTAAAAATGAATTAAGAACTTATAACTTTTTACTTATAAGTTATAACTGATAAGTAGAATATTTTCTTAAGGATAATATTAGTTAACGATGTTTAATTATTTTAAATAAGTTAACCAGTTAAATTCATCATTAACTTTTCCTTTAAGTATTTTGAAGAAGCTTTTTTGTAATTTTTCGGTAATAGGTCCTCTTTTTCCATTTCCAATTCTAATTTTATCTACAGAACGAATAGGGGTTACTTCAGCAGCCGTTCCTGTGAAAAATATTTCATCGGCCATATATAACATTTCTCTTGGAATTTGTTCTTCTCTAACATCTAAATCCATAAATTTAGCTAATTTTATAATGGAGTCCCTGGTGATTCCTTTTAAAAGGGATGAAGACATGGAAGGAGTGTAAATAATATCATCTTTGATTATGAATATGTTTTCACCGCTTCCTTCACTAACCATTCCTTGATAATCAAGCATAATTCCTTCATCATAACCATTTTCCAAGGCTTCCATCTTAACTAACTGGGAGTTCATGTAATTTGCCCCGGCCTTAGCCATATTCGGCAAAGTGTCCGGTGCCATCCGTCTCCAGGTAGAAACTCCAACATCTACTCCTAATTCTAGAGCTTCTTGGCCTAAATAGCTTCCCCATTCCCAAGCAGCAATTACTACTTCTAATGGATTTTTTAAGGGATTAACTCCTAATTCTCCATAACCTCTAAATACTACCGGCCTTATGTAACATTCTTCTAATTGGTTGGTTTCTATAGTCTCCAGAATGGCTTTACAAATTTCTTCCTGAGAAAATGGAATTTCCATTCGATAGATTCGTCCAGAATCAAACAACCTTTCTACATGTTCTTCCAAACGGAAAACAGCGGAACCATTTTTATTTTGGTAACATCGTATTCCTTCAAAAACACTGGATCCATAATGAACAACATGGGATAGAACATGCATTTTAGCATCACTCCAATCAACCAATTCTCCATTAAACCAAATTTTTCCTGTTTCATCCCATGCCATGATTATACCTCGTAATATTTAGTTAATTTCTTTAATTAGTTCCTTTTAATTTTAATAATTTTCTAACCTATTTTAGAAATATATAATTAAAATTAATGTAAATTTAATTATAATTAATTAGTTGGTACCACTTTTTAAATATATCAAAAATAATCATGAGGATTACTAATAAAAAACTAAATATTAATTTGCTTTGATTTAATATTCATTATTTCTGCTTATTTATCTATTTTTACTATTTTTTTATTAATTATTGGATTTTCGCAGAAGTTTATTGGAAAAGTTTATATAGGCAGCCAGTCAAAATGTGATGTACTCGAGGGCCGGTGGTCTAGGGGTATGATACCTCGCTTACAACGAGGTGATCACGAGTTCGAATCTCGTCCGGCCCATTGAATATCTAATAATGTCTTTTTTTTGTATTGCTTTAAATAATAACTTAATATGTAATAAAATGTCAATTAAATTTTCAAAAAATAATTAAGTTAAAGGGTCCGTGGTCTAGGGGTATGATACCTCGCTCACACCGAGGTGATCACGAGTTCGAATCTCGTCGGACCCATTTAAAAGTTTCATTTTTAAATCAAGAAAAAAAACTCTTATTTTCGTTTATTAATTTAAAAAATGAAAATAAAAGATTTAATAATGATTAGAGCTTCTTAAATAACTTTAATTAAAAAATAATCAGTAATATTGAAACAAGCAATGAGATAAAGAATACCGTAGTTCCTTTTATCAACATAACTGTACTTCTCTCTTCTAAAACATATACCAGTCCATAAGCAAGTACTGCAGAAAGGAAAAATTTCAAAATTCCGAGCACGGCTTTACTTGGATTGGAAAAGGCAGCTATTAATGTAGTAATTAAGAAAGATAGTCCAATAACAATTAAAATCAATACAATGGTGTTACTCAGTATTCCTTTAATTGCCGGGGCCCACGATGATTTTATACGATCTCTTTTTCTATTTAAAGAGCTTTTTTTATCCTGGTGGAAAATAGAATTCTTTGATGAACGCTCAGAAGGAGTATAAGAAACTTCTGCACCAGAATTATCCGAATCATCCGAACTATATTCTTCATATTCGTTATAATTCTCATTTTCTGAATCCATTAAGTCAGGGGTCTTTTTGGAGAATTTCTGAGCAAGGTTGAGCAACATTTCTCTGTCAATTAACTTAATATTCCTTCTAGCTGCGTAATTAATAGATTGGGAACTGTAACCAGAAGTTGTAACAATAACCACTTTAGATGCTTTTAATGTTTTAGCAACCATTTCCATTTCTTTTAAAACATCTAAACCTACTTTCCACTTTTCGTCATAGTTCTTACAGGCAACTACTACGCCTATTTCTCCCAGAACTGTGGGCAGAATTCCGTAAATATCTATCAGGTGTCTGGAGGTTCTAAAATCTTTATAAACCTTAAAACCTGATTCTTCCATTATCTTTGCCATGAATTCGACTAGTCTGCTCTTCTCCAATTTTCCCACCTTCTGGAGTATGAAGATTATTGCCCCAAAATAGATTATAATCTAGTAATCCTTAATAATATTATCAATAGGTTATAATTAATATTTGCTTTTTATGATTATCAAATAAATTTTCCTTTAAACTCATACTGTGAAAATTTGAGAACTATTTTTGCACAGAACTCAATTAAATATCTTTAATTTAATATCAAACTTTATTTCTAAATTTATTTATGATACTATTTTCATTATGAGTTAATTAAACCATTTATTAAATTATTATTGATTAAAATCCTATTTAATACTTGCCCAATTATTTTAATTTCTTTTTAAGTATTTAAGTTCACTTTTTTCTTAATTTTTTTATTTTAAGATATTTTTCTATAAAAAAATAATTTCAAAAACTATTATTAGATCCAATAATAAAAATCACTATATGAGAATACTGATAACTAATGATGACGGAGTTAACTCTTCGGGGATTATTGCTACTAAAGACGCTATGGAAGGACTGGGAGATATTTCTGTAGTGGCACCCGCCACTCAACAGAGTGGAATTGGCCATGCATTAACTCTTTTTGAACCTGTGAGGGTCACTGCTTCTAATTTAAATGATGGAACAGAGGCATTTGCGGTTTCAGGTACTCCTACTGACGCAGTTATTTTAGGAATTTTTGAAATATCCAAAGAAAAACCAGATCTGGTAATTTCTGGAATAAACATTGGTGAAAATCTTGGAAAATCTGAATTAACCACATCTGGAACTATTGGTGCTGCTATGGAGGCGGCTACTTATGGAATACCTGCCATTGCAGTTTCTATACAAGTCAGCCAGGGCGATATTAAGTTCCATGATGGCCAAGTGGATGTGGATTTTGAGGCAGCAAAAAGAATAACCCGTAAGGTGGCCCAGAATATTCTGGAAAAAGGATTACCTGTAGGTGTGGATTTAATAAATCTTAATATTCCTTCTCATCCAGAGAATGATGAAATTTTAATTACCCGACTGGGTGAGCGGATGTACAATGTCCATATTCAAAAAAGATTGGATCCTAGAGGAAGGCCCTATTACTGGTTGGATGGAGATCCCGTGGAAGATGACAGGCCCGGAACTGATGTTCATACACTAAAAATGGAAGAAAAGGCTACATTAACTCCTATATCTCTAGATTGTACTTCTGATCTGAGTTTAATGCAAGAATGGTTTAAGTGATTTAATCAAAGTGATGTTTTGAGTATTCTGTGTAGCTATATCATCATGCTATTTTCTTAATAGAAACTCAAACAAATCATGATTTATAATTTTATTATTTTTCTCCTTTAAAATATAAAATCATAAGATGCACATTAATTTAATGAAATGATATTTTAATTTGCTGGATCATTAGAATAACTGAAACGCATTTTTATATTTATTTCATTTAAAATTGAATTTACTAGAATATGAAATCAAATCTTAATTTCAAACTTTTGAGTAAAAATCATGAAATAATTATTTAAAACTGTCTAATTTTGTTATTTGAATAAATTTAAAATTTTTTCTAACTAAGTAGTCAATTTAAGACGTTTATTTTAAAAAATAAGATAAATTGGTCTTAATTTGGTGCAGATTTGGGTCTAATTCTGGAATAATTACTTTTAAGTAAACAAGGTTATATTAAAACAGACTTTTCTAAAAACATAAAATTCTATTGATATAAGAAAAGTTAAAAAATTAGAAATAGGAGGACAAAAATGGTTTATGAAATATTGATACCATCTGTCCCGTTTTTAGGAGCATACATAGCTACATTCGTTTTTTACAAGAAAGGCCTTATAAAAAAGGCTTTACACGTTAATTTATGGAATTTTATACTACTATTGTCATTCATAGTATCTGGTGGGGCTGGATTTTTATTAATGGCTCTAATGGAACTGGGGATAATTTCAACTGTCAATCTCGGATTATTATACTGGCATGTTGAATTCGGAATAACTCTAACTTTGTTAACTATTTTCCACCTACACACATACTGGAAAAGTACCAGAAAAATATTACTTGGGTCTAAAAAGAATAAGGGGGTGTAACATTGGATAAGAAAAGCTTAATTGAAAAAATGAAAGATGCAATGATTAAAGCCCGTTCTTTCTATGAGAATCTCTCTCCCAGACAGTCTAAGGCAGTGAATATTCTGGCCACAGCACCCCTAATCGCGGCCAGTATTGATGGTGCCTGTGCTGGAGGATGCCCCTATGGCCTATCATATGATCCAT
>CAYUFT010000026.1:12153-22684 GCA_964444115.1 uncultured Methanobacteriaceae archaeon | reverse complement strand
GGAATCTGACGCTTTAGTCCAATACGTTCCCACTTAGCCATGAAAATATATATACTCCTCTAAGTATAAAAAGTTAAGTATTTAACTATAATTAGCTAAAGTAATAGTATAAAAAATTTATAATGGGTTTTTACTGAGTAACTGGCTCATTACAGTAACGACAATAAAGCTTAAAATAAGCAATACTAAAATAGTTATAGTTGTATCCATATTAACACCTATTAATTTTTAAATATTTATAATAATTTTCTATTTCAATTATTTTTATTTATTTTATTACCTTATAAATCTTGATATAAAAAATTATAAATTTTCAAATAATTTCTTATTTTATGTGATAAAATGGTTTATTTAGATTAAATAATCTTTTCTAATTCCTTAAGTTCAACCAAGGTTTCCACAGCTTTAGGTTCTACAGAAATGCCCTGCTCTTTAACTGCTGCTAAGGGATTTAAACCACCCGGAGTAACAATTCCTACCCTATAACGTTCTACTTTAGCATTATAAACCAATTCGCTGGTTTCACCAATTTTTAGCACTGATAATCCAGCATCTTGTACGTGGGACAATATTTCCAGTGCATGGGGCCGGGCTAAGTAAGGAATTTCTTTCAAACCGGCTAATAATCTGCCGTATCCACTAAGAGCTTCATTAACGGAGGTCATATCTTTGGAGATGTATATTTCGTGTGGATCCAGAGAAGAACCACTATAAGCCGTAAGTTCTACGAATCGAGGCCCTTTATCTTCCATTTCCAGAATTCCACCGTATTTTGGAGTGGACATTATCCCATTTTTGATTAAAATTCCGTCCACAGTCAAACTGCATACGGTAGCGATTCCTTTTTTATTTTTATCTTTGGGATGGGCAACTATTTTATAAAAAGGACTGGTACAATATTCAGGATGATCTTTGAAAATTTCGCCCATAATCTCCAGGGATTCTTCCAGATGTTCTTTAGGTACATAGGATATATTTGCTATCATATGTCCTTTTTGAGTTTGAGGATCAAAATCTACTTGTTGTATTAAATTCCATGCCTTTGAAAGTAAGAATTTAACTTTTTGGCCGTTTTCATCACTAGATGATTTTAAAACACTTTTAAATGATCCAATTTTATTTAGTTCACTGTAATTCATTAAATTTTCAGCTAATTTTATATTAACTGAAAAACCTGCTTCTTTAGCGGCACAAAGTGGGGCAATTCCCCCAGTTACAGCAATTCCAACCATATTGTCTTCTACAGGAACTCCTAGAACAGATTCTCCGTCTTCTCCTATTTTGAGCATACCGGAAATCCCAATTTTTTCTAAATTCTGGAACATTTGTTTTGCTTTTTCCTTAGAAGAACTGGGTATAATTCTAAAGTTGGCAGGTATCATTCCATGACCTTCTCGAACCACATCTAAAACAGAAGTCATCTCTTTAGCAGTAAAAGCTTCTAAAGGTGTCATGGATGTTTTTTGATAAGCAATTAGTTCGGTAAAATGAGTGGGCGTGTAATCTTCCACATTTACAATTCCTCCATACTGGGGAATCACGGGTATTCCTTCATTGAGGAGCATGCCGTCAATAGTGGTTCCACAAACTGTTTTTAGTATGACTTCTTCCTGTGAAGTATGTTCATTAATCGTTTTATCGACTTGAACCAGAGGGCTTACTGCAACACCGCCTTTAAAAACCTCTTTTATGATATCCAGAGCTTTTTCATCATTAAAACTGGAAGTATTTACCACTACTTTTCCCTGAGCTTTAACTGCATCCAAGGTAGTTTGATAAATCATACCTTCAAATTTTGAGAAAATAAAATCTACTTGATCATAAATCAGGCCTTTTTTCAATTCTTTAAGACCTTTATCGGTTATTTTCCGCCCAGCGTATCCTATACGTTCGGTAAATCCTTTTTCATCCAGAATACGCATGTGATATCGTACAGCACGTTCTCCTAGATTATAACCTTTTCTTTTTAATTCTTCAGCGATGGTTTTTGCTCCCAGAACCTCCTCGCGGTCAGCGAGAATCCTTAGAATTTCCATCATCTTTTGATCAGTTTCATTGGGCATGTAAATTACCACCCTAATAATGTTAGAGAGGGTCTTATATAAGTCTTATTTAAAATTAACAGGAAATAAAAAAATATTAAAATAAAAAATTAAATTATTAGAGATTATATGGTTAGATATTTCTCTAATTCGTAGGGGAACACTTGTATTCGGTAGTCATCCCATTCTTTGTGTTTAATGGACATGAACTGTTCGAAAACGTGGTCGCCAAGTGAAGATTTAACTACTTCGTCGGCTTCCAAGGCGTGGTAAGCTTCCCATAGGCTGGATGGTAAAACATCAATGCCCATTTCAGTCAATTCTGCGCTGGTTTTTCCGAATACGTCCACTTCTGTTGGTTCTCCAGGATCGATCTTGTTTTTAATACCGTCCATACCAGCTTCTAAAACAGCAGCAAATGCTAAGTAAGGGTTACAGGATGGGTCAGGCATTCTTAACTCTACTCGAGTACGGTTTCCACGGGATGCAGGGATTCTGACTAAGGTGGATCTGTTCTTGAGACCGTAGGCCACATATACTGGGGCTTCGTATCCTGGAACTAACCGCTTGTAAGAATTTATGGTTGGAGCACATATGGCTGCTAAAGCTTTAGAATGCTTTAATAGACCACCAGTGAAGTTTATAGCTTCTTCAGACAATTGAGTCTCTGTGTCTGGGTCGTAGAATGCATTTTTACCGTTTTTGAATAGGGACTGGTTGATGTGCATACCGCTTCCATTTTCTCCGAAGAATGGTTTCGGCATGAAGGTCACATAGTGGCCCATATTATCTGCAATGGCTTTAATGGCCTGTTTGAAGGTAATTACTGCATCAGCAGTTTTTAAGGCTTTGTCGAACTTGAAATCAATTTCATGTTGACCAGGAGCTACTTCGTGGTGGGAAACTTCTATATCGAATTTTAATGCTTCCAAGTCCATGACTAATTTTCTTCGGATGTCAGTTCCTTTATCAACAGGTTCTACATCGAAATAAGCACCATCATCATGAGGAATTATGTTTCCATCTTCGTCTTGATCTAGAATAAAGAATTCTGGTTCTGGACCTACATTGTATTCGTATCCGGATTTTTCTACTTTTTCTAGAGCTTTTCTCAATACATATCGAGGGTCTCCTTCAAAAGGTGTTTTTCCATCAGTATGGTATATGTCACATATAAATCGGCAAACACCCTTCTCATCTGGTCTCCATGGGAGTGTGGAGAAAGTTTCTGGGTCTGGTTTTACGATCAGGTCACTATCATTTATGTCTGCGAATCCTTCAACAGATGAACCGTCGAACAGGAGTCCGTCTTTTATAATGTCTTCGATTTGGTCCGCTTTGTTAATAGGAACGGCCATATTTTTAGGGGTTCCGTGTATGTCTACAAACTGGAGCCGTACGAACTTAACGCCGCATTCGTCCATTTTACTAATAATTTGTCCTACTTTATTTGACATGGATTAATACCTCCGTGAATTTAAGGTAATTATATATTAAGGTATATTACACCGGAAAGAGATTTCCTTTTAATTGTATATAAATGTTTTGACATGAGTTTCTGATGAATTATCATCAGCATTTAATTATTTAGATAATCCATTAAAACTCTTAGAACTTCACTTAGAATGTCATTAATACATTTGTTAGGTAATGTTTTTTTGGGGTTAGTTGAATATTCTTAATTCAAATTCATGAATAATAAAATAAATAAAGATTTATATTAACTGTTAAATTTAATTTTTAATATATTTTATTATTACTAATTCATTAATCTCTTGTCAACATTCTTATTTTTAAAAAACAGATTAAATCCTATTTTTTTTACTTTTTGTTTCTTAAAAACATTTATATCTTTGTAAATCATAATAAGAGCACATAAAATTTCTATAGATTTAATAAGCGGATTTAAATTATTTGTATTACTATTTGGTTAGTAATTAATTTAATTCCCTTAAAGGCTTGAATGTTGAATTAGAAGAACTCGAATTGAGAACTTTTAAAATAATTCGTTGGGGGGTCATAATCAAGAAATAATTTATTTTACGCTGGAATTTTGATATTTGATTTATTTTTTTAAAGTATTTTCGTAATTTTTAAAAACTCACAAAGGGGTGAAATATTGAAAGAAAATATTAAGCAAAGCCATTTGCTGACCATAATGTTTCTGTTGGCCATGATATTTGCATTCTCATTTGCCACAGATACAGCATCGGCGGCTCAGTCTCAGATATATGTCAGTCCCACGGGAAATGATTCTTGGGATGGCCAATCGGATGTCTGGGTAAATGGAACTACTGGTCCTAAAAAGACGGTTAAAAATGCTACAGGCACAGTTTCTGCTAATGGTTTTGTTAAAATCGCTAATGGAACCTATAATGAAAATAACATAACCATTAGTCGAAGTATGAGTATCATTGGTGAAAGCAAAGAAAACACCATAATTAATGGGTCGAATACACAGGGAATATTCTTTATCGGTGGCAGTAATCTTATTGTTAATTTTGTCAACTTAACACTTACCAATGGAAACTCAACCGCTGGTGGAGCTATTTCTTCTAATAGTGTTAACCAGATAACGGTAAAAAACTGTATTTTAAAGAATAATGTCGCACGTGGAAGCGGTGGTGGAGCTATATACTCCTATGGTCAAAACGGTAATCCTTGTTATGTAACTGTAAGTGACTGTGATTTCATAAATAACCGGGCCATGGGTGGAACTAGTTTTGCTGGTTCTGGTGGTGCAATAGCATCTTTCTTTACGTCATTATACATAACTAACAGTAATTTTATAAATAACTCAGCTACTGGAGTAGTGCCTCGAGGAGGGGCTATTCATGCTTCTGCTTCCTCTGCAACTGTTAATTTCAACAGATTTATTGGAAACACAGCAACTTATGGTGGTGCTATTTACAGCGACACCTTAGGATATGTTGATGCAACTCTAAATTGGTGGGGCTCCAATACAGGTCCTGTTCCGTCTATGATTAATGGAACATCAGTAACTGTAACGCCTTGGTTAGTTTTAACACCACCTATCGACGTAAATATGTCTCAAAATAGTAGTTACGCTATTTCGGCAGACTTACAACATGATGTTTACGGATCTTACTACGACCCTACCTACGGCCATGTCCCTGATGGAATACCAGTTACTTTTGCTGTCCCATCTCTGGGTACTGTAAGTCCTTTGACTGGAACAACCCTCAATGGATTGTTAACGACCATTTTTACGTCTGGAGCTACTAATGGAATTGCTAATCCTACATTTACAGTTGATAGTCAAACTGTAACTGGAAATGTAACTATATCTGACATCATCATTCCAACCCTGGTTGTTGTTGATCCAGTGTTAGGATATACTGGTGATTTTGTAGACATATTTGCCACTCTAACCGACACTCTAAATAATGTACCATTAGAAAATGTGCTGATTGATTTCTATGTCAATGGTGCTTACCTGGGTAATTCTGCGACTGATGCGAATGGCCTGGCTGTCATGAATTATTATATATTCCAGGGAGCCGGTATTTATCAAATATTTGCTCAATTCGTAGGTAACGACACCTATTCTGCAAGCAATGGTGCTAATAATCTAACTGTGGATTTCATTCCAACCAATACAACAGCAGTTACTAATCCTGCAATCACCAATTACAATGATTTCATAGTTTTAACTGCAAATCTTACTGAAACAATTTTTGGAGGACCATTAAGTGGAAAAACCATATATTTCAGCGCAAATGGAATTAGCTTAGGAACTGCTGAAACGGATGGTTTTGGTGTAGCTACTTTAGGTTATAGAATAATCATACCTACAGGTAGTTATCAAATACTGGCTGAATTTTTAGGAGATGAATCTTACTCTCCTAGTAATGCTACTAGTAGTACAACTTTGAATGTTGATTATACTCCAACCAACATAACCGTTCCTCTAAGATCGGGTTATTACAATACATCAGTGTCTTTATCAGCTACTTTAACTGATACTCTCCACAGCTTAGCTGTAAATGGTAGATTAGTTAATTTCTATGTAAATGGAACATTAGTGGGTAATGCCACAACCAATGCTGCGGGTATTGCTACATTAAATTATGTCAACCAATTCTTGCCTGGGACCTACCCTATTTTCGTTGCTTTTGCAGGAGATGCAGGTTATCTGGCCAGCAATGGTACTAACGATTTGATTGTAAACTATACTCCTTCAGTAGTCTACAATGTTTTAGCGAGATCTGGATTCTATGGTAATACTGTAATCTTAACAGCATCTCTTAGAAATCCAAATACATTTGCTGCTTTAGTCAATAAAACCATTAATTTCTATATAAATGGAACGTTGGTGGGTAGTAATACAACCAGTGCTGCAGGTACAGCTACTTGGTCATATACTATTGTCCAAGGTATTGGAATCTATCAGATTTTAGCTCAATTCCCTGGTGACACAATATATAATGCAAGTAGTTTAAATAACACCTTGACCGTGAATGGGCTTGCCACCAACCTAACGGTTGATCCTAAATCTGGATATTTTGGTGACTTGATGAATTTAACTGCCACCCTAAGAGACAATGTCAACCTCCCTTTAAGTGGTAAAAACATTACTTTCAGTGTGAATGGTACTGTGGTAGGTAGTGTATTGACTGACGTATCTGGAATAGCTACTTTGCCTTACACCATAACTCAAAGTGCAGGAACTTATCTGATATTCGCTCAATTTGCTGGAGATACCTCATATCTTTCCAAAAACGCTACTAACAACTTAACAGTTAACTTTACCCCAACAAATATTTCTGTTACTCCAGTTACAGCATATTATGGTGATTTAGTTAATTTAACTGCTAACTTAACTGATACTGCACATGGTGTGCCACTTGTCGGTAAAAATGTTACTTTCAGTGTGAATGGTACTGAAGTGGGTAGTGCTTTGACTGATGCTTCTGGTTTAGCTACTTTGGGATATAATGTAGCATTAACTATGGGTAGTTATCAGATTTTAGCTGCTTTTGCAGGAGATACTATATTCTCTGGTTCTAGCAACACTAGCAATTTAATAGTAAATCAAATCCCTACTAACCTAATAATTTCTCCAGTATCTGGTTATTATGGATATCTGGTCAACTTAACTGCTACTTTGACGGATTTACATAACAACATAACTGTTGCTGGTAAAAACGTCAGTTTCAGTTTTGATGGTAGTATAATTGGTAGTGCTTTGACTGATGCTTCAGGAATAGCTGCTTTAGATAACGTTTTAATTACTCCTGGAGTATTACAAATAATGGCTGAATTCTCTGGAGATGCAGTATATGCTGGAAGTACGGGAACAACTAGTCCTCAGATCCAACCTTCACCAACTCAAATACTGGTGGATGCTGTAAATGCATTCAGTGGAGATTTGGTAAATTTAACTGCTAATTTAACTGATTCTGCGCACGGTGTGCCAGTTATCGGTAGAAATGTCACATTCAGTGTGAATGGTACTGTAGTGGGTAGTGCATTTACTGATGGCTCAGGAATAGCTGTGTTACCATACACGGTTACTCAACCTTCAGGATTTTATCCGATACTAGCCGAATTTTTAGGAGATGCTGCTTATGCTCCAAACAGTAATTTAAACGCTCTAAATGTGAATATTGCTCCTACTAGTTTAGTGGTTAACCCAGTTTCTGGTTTCCCTGGAAAAATTGTTAATTTAACCGCTAATTTAACTGATACGAACCGTACTTTGCCTGTTGCTGGCAGAACAATTAGTTTCAGTGTAAATGGTCTTCCGGTAGGTACTGCAGTAACTGATGTTTCGGGAATAGCAAGCTTAACCTATACAATTACTCAAGCAATAGGTAACTACTCTATTTCAGCCCAGTTCGCTGGTGACGATGTTTATGGATTAAGCAGTGGCACCAATAACTTAACCGTGGGCTCACCAAATATAAATGTAAGTTCGTTTAGTCCGCTTCCTAATGCTGTGGTGGCTTTGAACACTCCGGTGGTTATTAAGTTTAGTGAGAACATTACTGCTGGTGCTGGCTATAACTTGATATACATTATTAATGTATTCACGGGTGCGGTATCTACGATTAACAAATCGATATCTGGTGATACGTTAACTATTACTCAACCTTTAGGAATGGCTTATGAAACACTTTATTTTGTATATATTCCTGCAGATGGAGTGACTAGTTTAGATGGTAAAAATTTAACTGCACCATTCAGTTACCAATTCAAAACTACTAGTCCACTTAAAGTAAGTTCGTTTAGTCCGCTTCCTAATGCTGTGGTGGCTTTGAACACTCCGGTGGTTATTAAGTTTAGTGAGAACATTACTGCTGGTGCTGGCTATAACTTGATATACATTATTAATGTATTCACGGGTGCGGTATCTACGATTAACAAATCGATATCTGGTGATACGTTAACTATTACTCAACCTTTAGGAATGGCTTATGAAACACTTTATTTTGTATATATTCCTGCAGATGGAGTGACTAGTTTAGATGGTAAAAATTTAACTGCACCATTCAGTTACCAATTCCAAACAGTTAAGAATTCTACACCACCTAAAGTAACCTCGACTGTGCCTGCGGATAATGCAGTGAATGTTTCTATATCCTCAGCTATAACAGTGTACTACAGTAAAAATATTTTAGCAAGTATCAACTACTCTCAAATCTATGTTAAAAATCTCAGCACTGGAAAAAAAGTTTCTATAACTAAATCCATTTCTGGAAACAAACTGACGATCAAAACATCAAGTAACAGGTCTCGTAAAACATCTTACCAGGTTTACATACCTGCAAGTGCTTTAAAAGACTCCAGTGGTAACAATGTAGCTAAATATTCGTTTACATTCAAAACGGGTTAAAATAAAATCTTTTTTTCTTTTTCTTTTCTTTTTTCTAAAATAAAGCGTAGCTCATTTTGCTTAATAATTTAAAATCTATCTAAAAAAAATATATATTATTCTTATTAATTATAATTCAATCATCGAGAATGGTTCTCCACGCATTAAATCAAAATTCAAAACCTTCGGGGCCAAAATGACTTTTCCTTTTCCTGTAATGATTTTAAATGCTTCAGAGGCCTGCAGGCAACCAACTATGTTAGGTACTGGCCCTAAAACAGGAGGAATGTCTTGACTTAATTTAAGGACTTCTGCAATGACTTCGGGTGTTAAATCATTATTTAATGATGGTAATTTAAATAATTCTTCGTAAGATGGTGTTTCATTATTAAAAACACATAACTGGCCCATGGTACCGTGAATAGCTCCGTGAATGAATGGAATCTCAAGTTCTCTAGCTTGACGGTTTAGAATGATCCTGGAAACTAGATTGTCCAATGCATCAATTACTAAATCACTACCTTCAATGATTTCTTCTACATTAGATTCATTTAATTCGCCTTCAAAGACTTCAACTTCAATAAATGGATTTATGGATTGAATGGTTTCCTGAGTAACATGGGTCTTAGATTTCCCCACACTGTAAAAGCTGCTCATAAGCTGGCGGTTGATATTAGATACATCAAATGAGTCTTTATCTACTATCTGGAGATTTCCTACACCTATACGGGCCAACATTTCAATGGCGGCGCCTCCAATTCCTCCACAACCGATTACAGTGATTTTAGAATTTTTAAGCTTTTCTTGCTGACTTTTACTTACAATACTCATCTGTCGACTTACTATTTCCCAGTAGGCCATTCCTTCGTATCTTTTTGGCATAAAAACACTCTTTGAGAATTAATAATTTGATTTATTTGACTTAAAATTAATTTAATAAATCTACATTTAAATTCATTTTAATATTAAAAAAAGATTAAAACCAGTTAAAAAATAAATAAACTGATTTAAGGACTATTTTCAGGTTTATTTATTGTATAGGAGTAATTTCTTCAAAAGGCTGTACAACAACAAAACCTTCGCCTTCGAATTTCATCTGGAATTCTTCTCCACTTCCACGCCCAGTTAAGGATTTGAAACTTATATCCGTTTTTATTTCGGGTCTTAATGTCCCGGACCAGGCCACAGTGGCATTAGGGTCAGTGTAAACTGGCCTGTCTGGAGTCACAATTAAGGTTAACGGAGTATAATGGGTAGTAATGGCCACCATTCCAGTGCCCTGCAATTTCATGTTAAACAAATTACCAGCTAAAGAACTACCAGAGCCTTTCATCATGCTGATGTCCCAGTCAATGCTTTCTTCAAAGGCCATAACGTCGTTTCCATTGACGTATATTTTTTCATTATTTAATTTTAAAATAGCTATTCTTTTACCGTCATCAGCTAGATAGAGGTTACCATATCCATTGGCTTCCATCATGTGGGCTCCTTCTCCGGTGACTGCTTTTTTAAGGAATTTACTAACTCCTCCTTCTAGGCTACTTTCTTTTTTGAACCTTATATCTCCAGCATAAGCAATCATGGATCCTAATTTGACCCATACTTTACCATTTAAATTTACATAGAGGGTATAATCGTTTTCAAGTTCAAA
>CAYUFT010000026.1:10339-12053 GCA_964444115.1 uncultured Methanobacteriaceae archaeon | reverse complement strand
TAGAACCTTTCTTTCTCGTTGGGATAAATAAATGAGAGTGCCGGGAGCGGGATTCGAACCCGCGGCCTCACGGTATCCCAGGAAAAAGTCAGAGCACTGCTTAATACCCTATGAGCCGTGCGCTCTAACCAGCTGAGCCACCCCGGCGTGTGACTTATAAAACATCAGTTTTTCTATAATTTAAAGTTTTCTATTAAATGAGATTTTTCAAGGCATCAGATTTATCTTTTCTAAATATATATAAACTAAATAAGTTATTTCAGTTTAAATCTAGTTATTTAGCATAAATTTTTTTAAAACTTAAATTGTCTATAGATGGATACGTAAAAATGAGTGGTTAAAATGGACGAACATGTTATTGAAGCTATGGGGAAGGCCAAAATCATTGTTAAAGATGGAAAAGTTGTGGATGTGGGAGATCCTCAAATTGATTATTGCCCATTATTTCATAAGTATAGGGGAATAGAGAAACTCGACTCAGAATCCATAAAAAAGAATATTGAGTTTAGAATCAATGATTTTGGAATGTGCAGCCCTGAGCGAAACCTTAAAATGAAAGATTTTTTATCTTTTGGTATTTCAGAGACTATATCTACTCTTTTGGAAGAAAAAATAGTTGATTGTGCTGTAATAGTATGTGATGGTGCAGGAACGGTATTGATAACTGATCCTGAAGAAATTCAGGGGATAGGGGGCCGTATATCTGGATTTATGGTTACCAGTCCTATTCCTAAGATTATAGAAGCTCTGGGCGAAAGTAAGGTGTTGGATCCAGTAAAAGCATCTATTAATCAGATCGAAGGCACAAAAAAAGCAATTGATAAAGGATTTAAAAACATTGCAGTTACCATTGCTTCTTCTGAAGATGCTGAAAAGCTTAGAGAATTGGAGAAAGTTGTAAATGGGGTAAATATATACATTTTTGCCGTCCATGTTACTGGAATATCTGAAAAAGAGGCCCAAAAACTCTTTGATTACTCAGATGTAATCACTGCTTGTGCTTCTAAACATATTAGAGAAATTGGAGAAAAAAAGGCACTCTTAAAAGTGGGTGAATCTATTCCTATTTTTGCTGCCACTGAAAATGGAAAAGAATTTATTTTAAGAAGAGTAGAAAAAATTGGTGGATTGAAGGATAAAAAGAATGCCCGAAGCCCGGAACCATTGATATAGATTTAATTTGGCATTAGATTCGTATAATATTAAATTTATAATTAAATATTTTAAATTATCTTTTTGATAAACTATGGATTGAATTATGTTTTAAATCACATTTGATTTAAAATCAATCAAGATAATCAGCTACAGCCCTTATAATGCAGCTTTGTGTTATTAAACCAATTAGCTTATCGCCTTTAACTACTGGGATTCGTTGATACCCTGTATCGGCCATAATTTTACTGATGTCTTTAAGGTGGGTGTCTTTATTAACCACTACTAGATCTTTACTCATTAAATCTTCTACTTTAAGTTTTAATGCTTCTCCTCCGGCTAAAAGGACATCTCTATGGGTTATGAGACCAATTAATTTTTCGTCCTTAACTACTGGGACGCCGCCTATGTTGGCACGCACCATTTTAAGATTAGCAGCAGCAACCAGGTCTTCTGGGGCTGAAACCACAACTTCAGTTATCATGACGTCATGGGCATGCAAATTTCTTATCATAGATTTATTTGTGTTTATGATGATATATTAAAATTGGGGATTAAATTT
>CAYUFT010000026.1:8609-10239 GCA_964444115.1 uncultured Methanobacteriaceae archaeon | reverse complement strand
AAAATTGACACAGATGGAACAAGCAAAAAAAGGCCATATAACTCCAGAAATGCAAGAAGTGGCCAGAATCGAAGATATAGATATTCAAAAGCTTATCAGAGGTTTATCAGATGGCCGTATCGTAATACCTCGTAATATAAACCGTGAATCGACTCCATGTGCTGTGGGTGAAGGTTTAAGCACTAAAATTAATGCTAATGTAGGTTCTTCCTCAGAAATGGAAGATATTGATCTGGAAGTGGAAAAAGCACTGGTGGCCGTCCAATACGGGGCTCATGCGGTAATGGATTTAAGTACCGGTCCTGGAATTAAGGAGATTAGGAAGGCCATATTAAAATCTATTGATGTTCCTATTGGAACGGTGCCTATTTATGAGGCAGGTGTAGCAGCACGATCCCGTGGAGAAACCATAATTGACATGACTGAAGATGATATGTTCCGTGCTGTGGAAAACCAGGCCAAAGATGGTGTGGATTTCATGACCTTGCACTGTGGAATTACTAAAGACACGGTTGATAAATTGATCCGTGCTGAGAGAGTAATGGGTGTAGTTAGTAGGGGCGGGGCCTTTTTAGCCTCATGGATTAAACATAATGGGCAGGAAAATCCTTTATATGAAAATTACGAATATTTATTGGAAATCGCATATGAGTACGATGTCACTTTGAGTTTGGGCGATGGATTACGTCCTGGATGCCTTTCTGATGCTACAGATATTCCTCAAATACAGGAACTAATTACTCTGGGAGATTTAGTTCAAAAAGCAAGAGATGCGGATGTACAGTGTATGGTGGAAGGCCCAGGACATGTTCCACTGGATCAAATCGCGGCAAATATGAAAATTCAAAAAACAATATGTAAAGGAGCTCCCTTCTATGTTTTAGGGCCTATTGTCACGGATATGGCTCCAGGTTATGATCATATTACTTCTGCTATTGGTGGGGCCATTGCTGCTTCATCAGGGGCTGATTTTTTATGCTATGTGACTCCGGCCGAGCATCTGACCATTCCCTCTATTGAAGATGTTAAAGAAGGAGTAATTGCTTCTAAAATAGCAGCACAAGCTGCTGATGTTTCGTTAGGTATTAAATCGGCTTGGGAAAATGAGAAAAAAATGTCTCATGCTAGGCGAAACTTTGACTGGGAAAAACAGTTTGAGCTGGCATTTGACTCTGAAAAACCTAAAAAGTTTAGAAAAGAGTGTCATGTCGAAGAAGATGATATGTGTGCTATGTGTGGGGAATATTGTGCTCTTAGACTGGCTAGAGATGACTTCTGATTTTAATTAGATTTTTTTTCCTTTTAAATTTTTTATTTTATTTTTTCAAGGTCTGACTTTCTCACTTCTTTTCATTAATTATCATGAATCAATTGAAATTTTTTTAGAAAATCCATAAAATAATATAAAAAGATGCACATAATTATTAAATGAATTATATTAGAATTATTTGTTTACTCAGGAGGTATTTAATGAAGTTAGAACATGTTGATGGTGAGAAAAAAGGAGAAATCCTCCTATTTGCCTTAAGCACTTGTGGATGGTGCAAAAAAACAAGACTTCTTTTAGAAGAGCTGGGAGTAGATTATGATTATGTTTACGTGGACTTAACTGAGGGCGATGAGAGAAATG
>CAYUFT010000026.1:0-8509 GCA_964444115.1 uncultured Methanobacteriaceae archaeon | reverse complement strand
GGAGTAGATTATGATTATGTTTACGTGGACTTAACTGAGGGCGATGAGAGAAATGAAGTCATTGAAAACCTTAAAAAATGGAATACTTCTTTATCTTTCCCAACCCTGGTTGTAAATAATGACAAATCAATTGTCGGTTTTGATAAGGCGTCTATTGAGGAGGCACTGGGATGAGTTCCAGTGAACCTGACGATTTTCTAGTGGAAGATTATTATAAAAAACTTAAAGAAGAGGCAGAAATATCAGGTTATCATCTCAACCCAGATGAAAAATTCACTAAAGAGCTTTTATCCAGTATATTAATAAACCAACAGCGCTATGGATATGGGGCTTGCCCATGTCGCTTGGCTTCAGGTAAGAATGAAGAAGATCTGGATTTAATTTGCCCCTGTGACTATCGAGATCCTGACTTGGATGAATATGGGGCGTGTTATTGTGGATTATACGTTTCTGGTGAAATTTTAAAGGGTAAAAAGAAATTGAAATCTATCCCCGAGCGAAGACCTACCTTGGAAGAGCGCAAAGAAGCTGCAGGTAATTTTTCCGATGTTGGAATTTCTGCATCGGCTTTACCATTCCCAGTCTGGAGATGCAGGGTGTGTGGGTATTTATGTGCACGTGATGAACCTCCAGAAGTCTGCCCTATTTGTAAAGTTGCCAAAGAACGGTTTGAAAGATTCTTATAATTAAAACTAAATTATTTTATTTTTATTATTTTTATTATTTTATTTGTAATTTATTTATTATTTTCTTAAAATAATAAACACACAATTTAAATATTTTTTTTAAGCCATTTTAAATTTATTAGCAGGATTTTCATTGGAATAATTTCCCATTAAATCACACCTAAAAGTATTATTTAATTCATATTTTATAATAAAATATTTTAAATAGTTCTTAAATCAAATTATACGATTATAATGGCGCATGTTTTATTAATGCATTAAAAATAGGCTTTAATTATTTAAAAGCTTATTTGGGGGTGAATTTGGTGGATATGAATAAAGCATTAGGTTTATATGATGATGTAAAAGGTGATATGAAATTTTTTGTAAATTCGGATGTTCGATCCAAGATATTATTGAGTTTGCGGGAAAAACCTAAAGATTTGCCTATTCTGAGAAGCGAACTAGATTTTAGCTCTTCCACCATACTACATGGAATCTATCAATTAGAAGACAAAAATTTTGTTTTTAAGAATTCGGGACTTTATTATCTCTCTCAGATGGGAGAGCTCGCCGCCATAAAGTTAGTTAATCTAATGAAATCATTTTCATCCATGAATAAATTGGAAAGCCTTTTTTTAAATCACGAAATTGAAGTTATACCTCCTCATCTGTTGGAGGGTATTGATAATTTAGAACAAGGTCAAATAATTGAATCAAAACTCCAAAATTTGATAGGTCCTCACAAAGCAATTTCAGACAGGATATTGAATTCTAAAGAAATTAGCCTAATATCATCTGTATTTTTTCCAGCGTATATGGACTTATTAAAAGATTCAAAATCTTTAAAAAGGAATGTTAATTTAATCATGACGGATAATGTATGTGATATTCTTTTAGATCAATATATGGATGATTTAAATAATTTAGACAATTCTAAGATAAATATATGGAAAATTGATGATCCTTTGAAACTTTCGTTTGCAATGGCCGATGAATTTATTGCTTTAGGTCTTTTTTTAGAAAATGGGGTATATGATTCAAATCGATTTTTAATCAGTGAAGGTAATGAATCATTAGCATGGGGAAACAAATTATTTAACCACTACCTTGATCAAGCAACTGAATTTAAATTATAGCTTGAATTAATATTATTGAAGTAATTTCTAATGGATTTATAATAGTCATTTGTAAACTTCTTTTATAGGATTTAATAGGATAACTGATTCAGTATTAATATCATTGTTTATATATAATTAAAAGGCTAAAAATAGCATAAATGATATTAAAAATAACCATTATTTTAAAATAATTAAGTAGAACCTTTAATTAATATTCTATTGTAAGTATTTTGCATATAACCTACAATACTAACTTTTGGATGGTAAAATGTCTTCAGAAATGAATAAAATTAAATATGAACGTTTGGTTGATGTTTATCAAGCTTTGGACTCAACTACAAAAAGGCTCGAAAAAACTGAAATTCTCTCAGATTTTTTTTCAGACATACATCCTCAATTACTTCCTATAGTTACTTTAATGGCATTGGGCAAGGTATTTCCAGTGTGGAGTGAAGAAGAATTGGGTATTGGTTCTAAACTCCTCATGAAGGCCATTTCTTCCGTGGTGGGAGTGACTCCCGAAGATGTGGAAGATCAGGTTCGGGATCAGGGAGATATTGGTGCTGCTAGCGAAGTTTTATTCAAAAAAAGAACCCAAACAACGTTTTTTTCTCAACCACTCACTATTGAAATGGTTTATAATAACTTAAGAAAAATATCTTCAGTATCTGGTAATCGGGCCCAATCAAGAAAAATGAGCATAATTAGGGAGCTTTTATCAATGGCTTCTCCACTAGAAGCTAAATACATAACTCGAACAATCTTAGAAGAACTAAGGGTTGGGGTGGGCGAAGGAACTATACGTGATGCTATTTCCCAAGCTTTTGGAGTGAAAAAGGAAATACTTGATCGAGCGCATATGCTAACCAATGATCTGGGTCTGGTGGCTCAGGTTACCATGGAAGAAGGTGAAGAAGGCCTTAAAAAACTTACTTTAAAACCTGGAAAACCAGTTAAACCCATGTTAGCGCAATTAGCCCCAGGTATTAAAGAAAGTGTTAATGAAATGGGCCGTGCATTTTGTGAAACTAAATACGATGGAATTAGGGTCCAAATTCATAGAAAAGGCTCTGAAATAATGGTGTTTACCAGAAGACTGGAAAATATAAGCAATGCCGTTCCAGATATTATAGAATACATTGAAAACGCACTTCCCCACCAGGATTTCATTGTAGAAGGAGAAATAATTGTTACTAAAGATGGAAAACCCATTTCATTCCAGTATATTCTACAAAGGGTCCGGCGTAAATATGATATTGAGAAAGTAATGGAGGAAGTCCCTTTAACACTTTACTTATTTGATGTTCTTTACTTTAATGAACCGCTTATCGACGCTCCCTTGGAAAAGAGGAGAGATGTTCTGGAATCTATTGTGCAATTAAGTGAAAACAAGATTCAACTAAGTCGTCAAGTAAAGGTGACCATGGAAAATGTGGAAGAAGCTGAATATTTGTTCACGGACTCTTTAAATAAAGGGCACGAGGGTATCATGATAAAAGATCCTAATGAACCTTATATTCCGGGCATAAGGGGTAAAAAAATGCTTAAATTCAAGGCTGAACCTGAATCACTGGATTTAGTGGTGGTTGGGGGAACCTATGGTAAGGGCAAACGAGCTCACTTCATTGGGTCTTATTTAACAGCGCTTAGTGATGAATCTGGTGATTTAATGACTATTGCTCATGTGGCCACGGGATTGGATGATAAAACGCTTCATGAACTTTCTCAGAGGATGGATGAAATTATCCAGGAGAGTAAAGGACGACAGGTAAAGGTAAAACCCCATATTATTCTAGAAATAGCTTACAGTGAGATTGTTAAGAGTCCAGAATATGAAAGTGGATATTCACTTCGTTTCCCAGTTGTTAAAAGAATTAGGGACGATTTAAGCCTGGATGATATTGATACGGTGGCCAGGGTAGAGTCCATGTTTAAAGGATGATTTTTATATTCCATTTCTTTTCTATTCTTTTTATTTCTACTTTAATTTCTAATTCTTATTTTTATTTTTTTAATCTAAAATTAAATTTTATTTATTTTTTCATCTCTTTATCTAGTTTAATTTAATAGATTTTTATTTTTTAGTAATAATTCTTAAATAAAATAATATTAATAATATTAAAAAAAAGTATTACTAATGCATTGAACTATTAGGGGAATTAATTATGGATGATGGAAAAATATTTAAAATGGCACTAATATTTTCTTTAATTGGAATTGTGGGCATGATTGCTTTTGCAGGCCAAATAAGTCCTTATAAAGTTAAAATTAATGAAATTAATCAGGGAACCATGGATAAAGAGGTAACTGTAGAGTGTTATGTGGAAGATGTCAAAAAAGCCTTAAAAAGCGATACTTATTTTTTAAAGGTTAATGATGGCACCGGCAAAATTACAGTGGTAATTTTTGAAGGGACTACACATGAAATGCAAAAAATTGGATTTAGTCCATTAAATACTAATAAATTTAGAATAAGAATAATTGGTACCGTTACTCAATATAATGGGGCCTTTGAACTGGTTTTAAAGGATCAGAACTCTATTAAAATATTGTAAATATGAACTAAAATACTAAATTAATATTTTATTTAAGTTTTTATTAAGATTGATAAATTTAATAGATATCCTTTAGAATCTATTAGAATTTCTAAAATGAATTAAACCATCAAACTATATCTACTATAATGAAATAATTAGATTAAAAATAATCTATTAATTATCTATTAATACAATTAGGAATAATCTATTAAATTTATTATTAAATATAAATTAATCTCTGAGTTAAATTCGAATGGGTGATTTGATGTCGAACTTAATACAAAAAAACAGGAATTCGATTTTAGTTTTTATTCCAGCAATAATAACATTTTGTTTGGTTTTAATTCCAACTATAAAATATTCGATCCCCCTTGGAGGAGAAACATTTCACCATGTTGCCTTAATTCAATTCTACTCTGAAAATGCAGTCACTTGGAGTAATCCTTTTCTATTGTCAAGCCAACCACTTTATTCTCCACTATTTGACTTTTTTATTCTTTCAATGACTAAAATATTATCTATAACCTCTATGATAATTTTGAAATATTTACAGCCAGTATTTGCATTTTTAATTGTTTTATCATTTTCATTCACTGCTTATAAGATGTATAATATGATAAATGGCTTTTTAACTGGAATATTTGTCATGTTTTCTGCATTATTTTCTAAAATAATGTTTACCACACCAGAGGCCATGATTCTAATAATTATACCATTATTGGCTTACTTTTATGTGCTTGCTCTTGAAAATAAAAGTATTAGGCATGCTTTCATATCTGGAATGTTTTTAGGTTTGGCCTTTCTGACCCAGACAATCTCGGCAGCCATTATTTTTTTCATGATTAGTATTTTCACTTTAATAATTTTCATAATGAAAAAAGAAGCTAATTTTAAGGCTTACTGGATATTAACGGCAGTTTCAATAGTAATTGCCTCAATTTGGTGGCTACCAATATTTATAAAATTACCATTCACTTTTCAGATATTTATTTCTCCCTACTTATTGCAATTGATTACTATTGACAAATATCCTTCATTTTTAGGAATAATTCCTTTAATATTTGCCTTCATAGGAGCTTTTTACTTAACAAAAAGAAATCAAATTAAGGATATCTTAATTTTGACCTGGTTGCTTATATTAATTATTTTGAGCTTCATTCAATTTTTGGCCATGCCTTTGGGAGCAGGGTATATTCTTGCATTGGCTATATTCCCGCTTATGGTCATGGCGGGGATTGGTGTTCAATGTATTCGTATCGAGGGGGATAAAAGACCTATTTATGCACTTACTCTAGTAATTTTATTACTGGGTGCTTATTATGGATTTGAAGCTGTTAATTTCGTTCAACCAGAATTGGATTCTCAAATAGGTGTAGTTCAATGGTTTAAAAATCAAGGTGACAAGAATTTAATTGCAATATCTAATAATTCTTCACTTGATTCAGCTATATTTTCTATATCTAATCAATCAGTTCCTTATGGCCCACAATATTTAGAAATATCCAAAAATCTTAATATAAAAAAATATCTTCTGGGAAAGTACAATACCTTAGATATAATAAATGATAATGTAGGATATATTGTATTAAGCAAGAATGTCACGAAAATGCCTTATGCAACTGTAGTTTATGAAAATAAAGATTTTAAAGTGTTTAAACTTAATAGAACTAACATTCAATAAATAAAATTCTTCTAGAATCCATATTCTCGGTTTTCTAAACTAAAAATTAACATAAAAATTATTTAATGTTTAAATAACATCTCTAATATTAACAATAAGTCATCATAACAATATATTAATAGGGATAAATTGAATTTAGAGAATTTATCTAAATTTTAATATTGATTATAAGCTTTTAATTTGATAGGATTATATTTTATAAAAGGAATTGATAAAATGAAAAGATTATTTGGTACTTTTGGAGTTAGAAGACTTGCAAATGAGATTTTAAACCCGGAATTCGCATCAAAACTGGCAGCGGCATATGGAACAGTTATTCAAGGTAAAGTAGCGGTGGGCGGAGATCCCAGAACGACTACTCCTATGATTAAACATGCAGTGATTGCTGGATTATTATCTTCTGGCTGTGATGTAGTGGATTTAGGTATTTTACCAACACCTGCGGTTCAATATGCAGTACGTAATTATTACGACGGTGGAATCATAATTACGGCTTCCCACAACCCACCACAATATAATGGAATAAAATTCGTAGATGAAGACGGTATTGGGATTCACGATGAGATGGAAATAAAAATAGAAGATATGTTCTTTAATGATAATCCTAAAAGAGTGGGCTGGGATGAAATTGGAGAAGTAACTGTTAATGAAAGGATAATTGAAGAGTATCAAGAAGAAGTATTAAAGAGACTGGATTTAGAATCAATTAAAAAGGCCAATCTAAAAGTAGTAGTGGACTGCGGTTCAGGAGCAGCATGTTTCACCGCACCATATTTGTTTAGAAAACTGGGATGTGACGTTTTATCCCTAAATTGCCAACCAGATGGTTTCTTCCCCGGCAGAGACCCGGAACCAATAAAAGAAAATCTTACTGAACTAATTGAAGTGGTGAAAGCCACCGGAGCAAATTTAGGTCTGGCTCATGATGGGGACGCAGATAGGACTATTTGTATCGATGAAAATGGTGAATTCGTGCTGGGGGATAAGACTTTTGCCCTGGTAGAAAAGCAAATGCTCAAAGAAAATAATGGGGGTCTGGTGGTAACCACTGTGGCCACATCTACGGCTATCTATGACGTGGCCAAGGAAAATAATGGGGAAGTAATAGCTACTGCAGTAGGAGATCTTCTAGTGGCCAGAAAATTAAAAGACGAAGATGGCCTCTTCGGTGGAGAGGAAAATGGTGGATTAATATTTCCCGACTTTGTTTTTGGTCGAGATGCGGCCCTTTCTGCCGCTAAGATAATTGAAATAATGGCTAAAGAAGATAAACCACTTTCGGAGCTAGTAGCAGAATTGCCGGTTTATTATTCAGAGAAGATGAAGATTAAATGTCCAGATGATCTTAAAAAAGAAGTTATGGATAATATTGCCTCAGAGATTACCAATGATCCACGAGGATATGAATTGGACACCACCGATGGGGTTAAAATATTCACTGAGGATGGCTGGGTAATTATACGGCCTTCTGGAACTGAACCAATATTCAGGTGCTTCTCAGAATCTGATTCTCAAGATAAGGCCACTGAAATGGCTCAGTGGGGAATTTCTCTGGTGGAGAAGTATTTGAAATAACTTATAAGTCGGATAACATTAAATAACATAAATTTTAATAATTCGACAAAAATAGATTGAAAAATAATTTTATTTTCAATTTTATTTACTTTTTTTTAATTTTAATTTATTAATATTCTCAATTATTATCTCAACTATTCGTTTTGTTTACTCACTGAAAATTAACAGAGAATTAAAAGAATTAGATATAGAATAATATGAATTAACCGAGAATTAGATAATACGGAGATAGATAAAAATTTAAACTAATCTGATTATCCACCTATTTAATTAATTCATGGGGCATTATTTTCCAGGATTTTACGTGCTACCTTGAGTCCTAAAGCTGCCGCCAGTAATATGGTGGGCATACCTTGAGAACGAGGTGCCAGAGATAAATCTCCCACCCATAATCCTTCAGGTAAATATTGTGGCTTCATTTCACCTACATCTGCTTTTTCCAGAGGGACAGTACCTCCTAGGTGACCTCCATTGTACATTCCAGGTACATATGGACCTGAAACACCAGCATTCTCCATGATTTTCTGGACCTGAGCAATAGCAGCATTCATTTTCTGTTTATCATCGGAGGAAATTTTTTTTTGAACCTTTCCATCCTCAAAAACAGATCCTTCTTCCAGATCTGCCAGTTTAACCATCATACCCACCCGATCATTAAGAGAAACATTTTTCCAGGGTTTATGGAACCAATGGGACAATATATCTACATAGGGAGATATGATATAATCTTTTTGCTGGGAATACCATGTCATGGGAGGTTCTTTAATCATTTTCGCCCCAGAAGAAATTCCTCCGAGGGTTATTACAATATCGACCCATAAATTATCATTAGCTTGTTTAGGGAGAGTTTTTAATGTAATTTTGAGCTTGTCTGGCATTTTCTTTTCAGGTGAATTACTGGAAGCTGAAACTGCTCCAGGAACTTTATTT
>CAYUFT010000025.1:21209-23165 GCA_964444115.1 uncultured Methanobacteriaceae archaeon | reverse complement strand
CCTTATTTAAGATATAATCTTGATCGTAATCAAATCAAGGTTTTTCAAGATTTTGATTTAGATGTTATTGAAATATTAAAAAATTTCATGAAAGAGAAAATTGATTATATTCCCTCAATGCAGAAAACAATACTGAAGAAATTTGAAATAGAACAAAAAATGAAAGGTTTGAATATGAAAACCAATCCTTCAGCTTTTGGTGCAGCTATTGTTAATTTAGAATCCGAATTAGATATTAAAACATGTGCTGAAGTATTTTCGGTTAATATAAAAGATATTGAAATGGAAAAAGAAAATATAAACACTATGGGTAAACCCAAAACTAAAAAAGCCAAAAAATTCATGGAAATGATTAAAAAGTGAGTTCCTAGCTAAAATCCAGGTTTTAACCAAATAGCCTATTTAAGCTCAATTTTTTACATTATTTTTATTCAAATTTCGGAATAATCATTAGTTGATATTTATTTAATTTAAATTTAAATTTAAACTAATTAACTCATTAAACTTATAATTTCAAATTTAACTATTTATCATGTGATTTCATGTCATTGGAGAAAGTTCATATAAATCAACCATTAACTTCAAGAAAGATAATGGAAGTACTGGAAAAGTATCCTGATTTAAAAAAAATAACTTGTCCGATTAGTTTATACAAAAGAACATCTCCTAAATATTTAGATGCTCTTAAAGAGCTGGGTATTGAAGTAGAACCCTTATCTTCTAGGGGTAGACCAAATAAGTATGATGAAAAAAAGGTTTTTGAAATTAAAAGTCTCCTAAAAGATGGTAAGTCTCCTAAAGAAATTTCTAAGCAGATGAAAATTCCTTTGAAATCTGTTTATTACTTAAATAAAGATTTACATCTAAAAAAGGGTCGAAAATCTAAGTATGCTAAAGGAATACATATTAAAGTCCGAGAAATGGCTAAAAATGGAGTTCCACGTAAGCAAATTTCAGAAAGACTCCATATACCACTTAGAACAGTTTATTATATTTTAAAAAAATAATTTTTACTTAAAATGGTGATAAAATGGTATTCCATGTTTCAATCGAATATTCATTAATATTAATTATATCTGGACTTTGCGGATTATTAGCATTCGCTTCCACTTATTTAGTAATGCCTAGGCTTATTAGTAAATTAGAGAATGCTAATGTTGTAGGTAAGGATATACACAAGATTTCAAAACCTATTGTCGCTGAAATGGGTGGAATTGGAATACTTTTTGGATTTACAATTGGAATGTTTTTTGGTATTTATGCATATCCTGATCTTCATTACGAATTAATCATTACTCTGCTAGTTATTCTTCTGGTGGGAATAGTGGGTATGGTGGATGATTTGGTAATGTTATCTTCCCGAGAAAAACTTCTTTTGCTTTTTTTAGCAGGATTACCTTTGATTTGGGTGGCACCTCCCGAGGTAGGAATTCTATATCTTATTATGATGCCCATATCTGTTTCCATAGCATCTAATTTAACTAATATGTTGGCTGGATTAAATGGAGTTGAATCTGGATTAGGTGTCATTGCCATGACTTCCCTCACGGCTTCTTGCATTATAATGGGAAAATACGATGTCTCCATAATAACTATAGCTATGTTAGGTGCGCTACTAGCATTTTTATTATATAACAAGCATCCATCACGTGTTTTTCCAGGTGATGTGGGAACTTTAATCATCGGCGCCTCCATTGCTTCGGTAGCTTTTATTGGTAGGGTTAAAATTATTGCACTTATAGTTTTATTACCTAATATTATAGATGGTATTTTAAAATTCTACAGTGCGGGGGTAGTCGAAAGACAGAAACATGCACCTACTAAAGTAGGAAAAGATGGAAAGCTATTGGCACCTCCACAAGGATTTAAATCTTTAATTCGCTGGATATTAAGAAGACCGATGGAAGAAAAAACAGTTGTTATAATTGTATGGTCAATAGGAATATTATTTGGAGC
>CAYUFT010000025.1:12665-21109 GCA_964444115.1 uncultured Methanobacteriaceae archaeon | reverse complement strand
ATATCAATTGCAACAGATTCCGCCTTTTTATTATCTAATTGTTGGAATTTTTCAACGGCTTTTCTAAAATTTTCAGAAACTCCCTCAATATTGCCTTGAATAAAATTCACAGTTCCTAAAATAATCATAGCACCAGCTAATCCACTTTCATCACCTAAACGTTTGAATAATGATTTAGAATTCTCTAAACATTTTTCTGCTTCATCATATTTCTTTTGTTTTAGATTTTCATTTCCCATTATTAAAAGCAGAGCTGCTTCTCCACTTTCATCACCAATTTCTTTGGATATTCTGAATGCTTGACTAAGATGAATAAGTGCATCTTTTTCATTGGAGTAAGTTTCATAAATAGAAGCAGATTCCACAAGTTGAACTATATCGTCCAATTTAGGGTTTATTTTTGATAAATCTGTTTCATGATCGTCTTCTTCAGAAAGTGAACTAGATTTACTTTTCATGTTCTCTAGTTCAGATAATTCAATAGCTTCTTTAATTTTTTCTACTTCTTTTATCTTTTCCTGAAGTTCTTCAACTAGTGGTGAGTTGTTTGAGGAATAAATTCGTAGGGATTCATTATGATATTCCAGAGATTTGATTATCTTTCGGGTATTTAAGTAGACATCTCCAATAGAATCCAAAACAAACGCTTCTAATTCGTCATCTTTTAGATTTATGGACATTCGCAGTGCTTTTTCAAAATATTTCAAGGAATTCTCGTATTCTGCTGATTCTAAATAAATGACTCCTACATTAATCAGCATATTAAATTCATCATTTTGTAGCTCATCTAGGCGTTGAAGATAATACTCTAGACTACCTTCTTCTTCCTCTTTCTCTTCCTGGTTCTTGAGAATATCAAATACGCCTAAAACTTGAAGAATCATCTATTTTTCTCCATATGTTTGCCCTATGTTTTATTTTAACAGTAGGTTATTATTTTTTCAAAAATTTTAAAAAATGATTATTGCCTGGTTATTTGATAGTTAAATCTACTGATTTTTTAAAAGTAATACCTAATTTGATTTCACATTCAAATTATTTCAAAGGCACGAATTAAAATTTACGAATTAAAAAATACTTATGCCTTGATCATTTATTTCATACTCTGCTTCACTTGAATGATCTTCGGAGCTAATATAAATGTTTTTACCATCCATTCCTACTGCAAAATCTACTAAATCACCTAAAAGCTCTTCAGTTTGATGATCCACCGTTCCTTGTGTGTGGGTGATTAATGCAACACCATTAGCTTCTTTTATTCGTTCGATGTATGATTTCAAAACCCTTAAAACTAGATGTTCTGGATTGAATGCAAACTGAGTTGTTAAAGAATCTAAAATAGATCTAAATTGTGGTGATTTCTGAAATAAAAACCTAGTTCCAATCCCTACTTTAACCATCATATCGGTTGGATTCTGAAGTGAAGAAATTTTATAAGTTGCTGTTTCTTCTAGTTTTGCACCCGACAACTTGGAAATAAGATCTATTATATATAAATTTTGATTTTGAATGTGTGATTGAAGAAACCAATTAAAATCCATGGTTCTTTGTTGTAGCTGTTTAATTCCATAGTCAGCTGCGATGTAGAGGCATGGCTCGCTTTGCTGTAGTCCGTTGTACATGAATTGGTAGCAGAATATGGATTTTCCTACTTTAGGGGGACCATATATAAGGGCTACTGAATCTTCACTGATTCCTAATTCTTCTTCACCAATTAAAGCGTCGAAACCTGGAATGCCAGATTGATAGTATTTTGTCATTATAACCACGTGTTAATCTAAACAAATCAACTATTGTTAATAGTAGTTATGCACATAATCCATTTTTACTATGATTGTTATTTGGATGTATACTCTACAATGAATTTCGTGTTTATTGGACATATTTTTATTAATCAGATGTTCCAATAGAAATACCATTTTCATTCACAGTATAACTAGATTTTTTCTTTCCAACACCAACCATGGCTTCAATTGTTATTTCATCTCCATTAAGATGAATTATGTTATCTACTATAGATTTTAACATTGCTTCGACTTTAGAATCTGCTGATCCTTCAGTATACGTCACAATTGCAGTCCCGCCTGATTCTTTAATGCGCATTATATATGCGGTTAGGACTCTCACAATTAACATTTCGTCATTGAAAGCCATTAATGTAGTGAGTGAATCGAGAATTGATCTAAAACGTGCTGATTTTTTTGATATAAATCTGGTTCCAACTCCTAATTTAACCATAATGTCGGTGGGATTGTGTACTGAAGATGAAGCATAAGATGGAGTGTCTATTACTTTGTTACCAGAAACGCTTGATATGGCATCAATTAGATACAAAGTTTCTTCATTGAAATATGTGCTTAATTCCCATCCAAAATCTAAAGTATTTTGTTGTAGTTGTTTTATACCATAGTCTGTGGTGATGTAGAGGCATGGCTCGCTTTCTTTTAGTCCGTTGTACATGAATTGGTAGCAGAATATGGATTTTCCTACTTTAGGGGGACCATATATTAATGTGACTGTATTTTCTGGAATACCTCCAGTACCATTACTGGAAACCATATGGTCAAAACTTGAAATTCCTGATGGAATACGGGGTATCATTTAATCACCTATTTACTGAATATTTAATGAATTAAAATAATTATGATTTGATACTAATCATCATAAAGAATTTTTAGAAGTGCGTCCAATGCATCTTCTATTCCTTTCTTCTCAGAGATTACTGTGGGTATTATAGGTATACTTTTATCTAATTTCATTTTTTCTCTAATTTCATCTGGTGAAAGTGCACCATCTAAATCCTGTTTATTAGCTACAATTATTTTAGGGATTGATTCTGAGCGAGTCTTCCTAATCATTTCTTTGGCTCGTGCAAAGGTTTGTTCTGCTGTTGAATCAACTAATATGAATGCGCCAACGGCTTCTTTAGATAAAACACCTAATATCAAGTCAAATCTCTCTTGACCTGGTGTTCCAAATACATCTGCCAAAAATCCTTTATAATCCACGTGTCCAATATCCATAGCAATTGTGGTCGGAAATGCAGACAGGGCTTGCCTATCAACAGAAACAGATTCTTTAGATATGGCCTTGACAAAACTGGATTTTCCGGAGTTATAGGGTCCCGTAACAAGTATTTTAGGAACATAGACCTTTACACCACCTGGCTGAACTATAAAGAAAATAACCATAGTATCCACCGGGGTTGACCTTGAGGAATGATCAACCATAAATCCGTGTCCGGTAATTACCCTTTCTTCTATTGTTTTTAAGTCTACAACACAATCCATAGAATCTTTAATGGCACTAATAACATCTTTATCATAGTCCCATTCTGTGAAAACATAAACAAGCGTTGTTTTTGTTTCTTTAGCTTTTTCATTCCATTTTTTGATTAAATCTAACGTGTTTCCATTACTTAAATAATCTATAAGTACAGAAAGATTATTTATAACTCCTATGCCTCCAGCAACATCTTCTATTGCAGCTAAAATAACATCCTCTACTTCAGAATAATCATTAATAGAATATTTGCTATCACTTTGCGAACCTAAAAAACTGGAACTACCATCTACAAAAAAAACTTTTTCTTCTTCTAAAAAAGATTCTAAGTCCCAACCATAGGAATTGAATTCATATTGTATTGTTTCAGGTTCTGAAACATTTGTAAAAATAAATGCCGGATTTCCTTCTTCTACCCGACCATTAAGCATTTGATAACCGAATGCTTCACAGTCTACTCCAGGATATGCACAAAACATGATGGATGCATCATCTAAAATTCCACCACCCATCAAGTCGTCAAGCTTGGGGATGTAGGTTTTTTTCATGTTTACATCTCCTTAAGGATTTCATCGACTTGACTTGCCCGACTTTCCATCTCAAAAAGAATTAATCCTAATTGGGCGTCTGGTTCAGTCAAAGCATTGAATATAGCTTTATCTCCTGCTGGTTTTAAAATAATAATTCCTTTTTCAGTTCTAACAGAAATTTCATTCACAGATCCAGTAGTCATTTGACCGGAAGCTGCTTCTGCCGCACCCATAATTGTAGAACAAAGTGCTGAAAAAATACGAGCATCTACATCTGGAGGAGCTCTGGAATTAATTAGCAACCCTTCCTTAGATACAATACCACAAGCTTTAATCTGTCCCACTTGCATGAAAGCTGAAAGTACATCATCCAGTTTTTCCTTTTTTGTTTTACTCATGCATTCACCCAGTATTTGTATTCCTATTATTATCTTTATGTTTATAATTATATAAAATGAGTAGTTATTTTATTTATTTGTAAATTCTATAAATTAAGTTTTATTTTGTATAATTAATAATTATATTTTGATGTTTATAATAATTATATTAACCTAATTAATTAAATATTTATCAACAATTTTTATTTAGAATAATTGAATAATTTATATCCATTTAATATCTGCTGTGGTGAAAACATATTTGGGAGAAAAAGCAGGGTTATAAATACTATTTGTCAAATTTTCAGTTTTAAAACATATGCTGATGCTTTTTCGGATATTATAATTTATTCTATCTCCTAAGGAATTCTTTTCATTACTAGTAAGTGGTTTAGTGCAAGAGACGAAAACTTTTAATTGAATTTTTGTTTTTTTATAATTAATATTATATCCTTGATTGTTAGCTTGAATTTTTACAATTTTTATTGATGAAGGTGAAATTAATGTTGGTTTTTCAATTTCATAGGTTTTAAATGTTTCTTTAGGATAAATAGCAAAATTATTCATATTTATACCTTCTGAAGCTCCGGATCTAGCTGCGCCTAAGGCATTATTAAGTTCTTGTCCAGTGTTTATAAAATTAAGAACCATTAAGGATATTATAAAAGCCATTCCTACAATAAGCACATATTCAATAGCTATGTTTCCCTGAGAGTCCATAAATTTCAATATTAATGTCTCCAGCAATTTTTTTAATATTTTTTATTATTATTATTATATTTTTTAATAAAATCCTCATTATTCACATTCTTTTATGATAATGGTCAAATGAATGTTTGAAGGATCATTTTGAATTAAATACGATTTGCCTGGATAAAGAATCGCTTTAGCACTATTTCCTGTAATTTCATTTATAATAACTGTAGGATATATCTCCGATTTTCCTTTCAAGCCTTCTATTTCAATATAAACTCCTGAAGAATTTATTGATACCATATAATCACTTGAATTCCCTATCTTTTCGGGCATTTTAATTTTAAATTCATTTCCTGGGCCTGTTTGAACATTATTTATGGTACTGGCTATTTTTTCAGTTAGTATTCTAGCTTCTGATAGTTTTTCACTTGCATGGGCATGATCTATTCTATCAGAAACTATTGATATTAGGCCAATTGATATAATTATGGCTATAAGAAATGATAAAACAAAATCTCCTGCTAAAGCTCCATTTTGATCCATAAAAATATTATATTATTTAATATATATAAAGTATTACTTTTTTAGGTTAATTATAATTAATTGAACTTAGATAAATATTTTTATTGTTAATTAATCTGTTGTCATATTTGTATCACGTTCATGAGGAATTCCATAATAATATTGATATATATGCTGTGGTATTTTATGGCCAAGAGGATTATATGTACCAAATAAGAATTTATTCCGGAGGTTTATATAAATTCAATGAATTTGTTGAGTTTATAGATGATTTAGGAGGCTTAGTTCTTAAAAGAGACAAATTTCATATCAGTAGGGGCGAATATTTTTTATCAGAGGAAGTACATGCACTTACAGTTATTCCCACTCAAGAAAGTCAAAATGCTGAAATAAAAGCTAGAAATTTGAAAGGGACTTTAAATCTTTTGGATGTTGAAAAAGAGAACAAAATAAAGATTTTATCTTGTTTAACATTGCATAACTTATTAAGTAAGAATAGAAATGGCATTAATAAAGAACAGATTATTAATGAGATTCAATGTCCGTGTATTTCTGAAATTTGCAGTGAAAATGAAGAGGAATGTCTTTTAAATTGTTTGGATGAAGTAATGGACGGCATGTTGCAAATGGAAATGATTGAAGAACATGTAGTTGAGCAGGTAATTCTTTATAAAATTTTTAGGCATAAAAAATATTGATGATATTAATATAGTATAATATTATAATTAGCGAATTTAATTCATACCAATTATTATATCCATTTAAAAAAAATTAATAATTTTTAAAAGTTTATTAATTAATAAATAGCAATAATCTAATAATATAGACCAAAGGAACTAATTAATGATTAATGGAAGTACTCTAGTCAATATCGGCTTTTTTGTAGTAGTAGGTGGGATTCTACTAATCTTTTTGGGTAGTATGATTCAATCAACTTCTTCAGAAAATACTAAAGAAAGTTCTAATAGTGAAATTAAAACTGGTGGAGTCATTTTAATAGGCCCCATACCAATTATATTTGGTAATGATAAAAATATGCTTGTTACTAGTGTTATTTTAGGTGTTATTTTAATGCTGGTTGCTTATTTTCTATTTTACAGACATTAAACAAATATTCAAAAACATGAATTTTAATTAAATAATTTTTATTTGAATAATTCGATTATAATACTTAATTAATATTTAAATCAATAAAAAAGAATAATATTGGTCAAGGGATAAAATGAAAATTATAATATTAAGTTCTGGTGAATATGGCTCTAGGATTGTTAATACTATTGCTTCAAAGGGATTTGCACAATATATTGTAGGAATGTACGAATTTTCAGATGATTTACCTGAGTTTTTAGATGATGTTTCGACTTACATTCCTCAAAATCTTCCAAAAGCGGACTTGTTAATATCAGTTGGCCTTTATGGTGATATTAATCTAGTAATTCCGGAAATTATTTCTCAAACTGGTATTAAATCATCTATTGTACCAGTTCATGATCCTAAGCAGATTCCTTCCGGACTTCAAAACGAAATTGAAAGTATGGTTAAAAATATCAATAGTGAAGTTAAAATAATATTTCCCAAACCATTCTGTTCGTTGATTCCAAATGGGGATGAATTTATAGATCAATTTGTAGAGGTTTTTGGAAAACCAAAAATTGAAATTGATGCGGATAATAGAATAAACGGCATAAATGTTATTAGGGGTGCTCCCTGTGGTTCAACATGGTACATAGCCGAAAAACTGCTGGGGCTACCTATTGAAGAGGCTGAATTTGAATCCGGAAATAAATTTCATAATTATCCCTGCCTAGCCTCTATGAGTACAGATCCAATGGTGGGAGATACAATTATGCATCTGGCCGGTTATAAAACCAAAGAAGCAGTTAAAAGAGCTTTAGGCTTCACTCTCAAGTCCGCAGTGGTGGATAATGAAGTGTGTTTAGGTGGGGAAGACTGTGATTATTTATGCCGTGCGGCCTGTCCTAATGTGAGGGCGGGAGATGAAACCGTTTTTGTTGATAATGATGGAAAAGCTGAAATTGACCCGGCCTCTTGTGGAGTTTGTGAAATTTGCATAAAAGAATGCCCTTATGGAGTAATAGAGATTTATGAAGAAGAAATTAATATTAAACCAGATTCCATAAAATAAAATTCAAAAATTTGATGGAATTTTTAATAATGAATTTTTATTAATTTATATTTCAATTAAAATATTATATTTATGATATAATTCTTAATATAATCTAATAATTCAATAACTAATTTAACATAAAAATCAGTGTAAAGTGAAACTATGAGTGGAAAAGTGATTTTCATCGGTGGAGGTCCTGGAGACCCGGAACTACTTACTGTCAAGGCTTATAAAGTTATTGAGAACGCAGAAATTATAATCTATGCTGGTTCTTTAGTAAATAAGGATATTTTAAGCTGTGCTCGAGGAGATGCAACTATTCATAATAGTGCTTCTTTAAATCTAAATGAAATCATTGATTTAATGGAAAATGGAGTTTTAGAAGGTAAAACTGTGGCCAGGGTTCATACTGGTGATCCTGCTATTTATGGTGCTATTGGGGAGCAAATTAGAGAACTGGATAAAAAAAGGATTGAATATGATATAACTCCTGGGGTAAGTTCTCTTTTTGCAACAGCAGCTGCTTTAAGAACTGAATTAACCCTTCCTGAAATTTCACAGACGGTGATTATTACCCGACCTGAAGGTAGAACTCCTAAACCCTCAAAAGAATCAATATCTAGTCTGGCCAGTCATCAGGCGACTATGTGCATATTTTTAGGGGTGCATATGATAAAAAATGTGGTAGAAGATCTTTTGAGTCATTATCCTTCGGATACTCCAGTGGGTGTTGTTCAGAAAGCTTCCTGGCCAGAAGAAATAGTAGTTAGAGGTACTCTGGAAAATATTTCTAAAAAAGTAGTTGATGCTGGAATTAAAAAAACAGCTATGATTGTGGTGGGCCCTGTTTTAGATCCAGGAGACTTCAAAGCATCTAAATTATATGATGCCACATTTAAACATGAATAT
>CAYUFT010000025.1:4807-12565 GCA_964444115.1 uncultured Methanobacteriaceae archaeon | reverse complement strand
TAGTTGTGTTTAACCTCAGTTACTTTGTCTTCAACTTTTTGACTATGTATTAAAAAAATTACAGCATTCACTTTTCCTGAGATGTTTTTGCTTTGTCGGTTATCATCAATTAACATTCTAGCAGCGGCTCTAATAACATCGGATCTGCCAGAAAATCCCATATCTTCTTTTAGAGAGTCTAATTCTCCTAAAAGTTTTTCATTTAGGGATATACTTATTATGGTCATAACTATAATTTTTTTAATAACTATTTATAAATGTTTTCATAAATTTTATTAAGATTAATTATAAATATTAATAAATATTATATATTAAACTAAGAAAAATTAATAAATCAAAATTAATAAATTTATTTATCTTAACTTTCCAGGTCTTAAACAAACATTAGGGCCATGTTAGAGTTAGGGTATAATTTAAAATTTTAGATAATCATAATAAAGTTATTTTAGGTCAAAGAGATAGTATAAAATTAATTCTAAGCTCAAAATATAAAAGAGGAATTGTATGGAAAAAGATTTTAAGATTCTTTTTATTGCAGTTTTAATAATTTTAACTGTTTCAGGAGCACTAATTTATTTTTCCAATTATCATAATTTTTTGAATTCTGATGATGCTTCAAAGTTATCTAATAATAAAATTGCTGTCGCAGCATCTGTTTTACCCCAAAAAGAATTCATTGAGAAAGTGGGTGGGGATAAAGTCCAGGTAATCATCATGGTTCCTCCCGGAGCTGATCCACATACTTATGAACCAAAGGCCAGCCAAATGGAGCAGATTGCTAATGCTCAAATTTATGTTCAGGTAGGATCAGGGATTGACTTTGAAATGACTTGGATTGATAAAATCAAATCTCTTAATCAAAATATGATTGTCATAAATGATTCTAAGGGAATTACTTTTATTCCAAGTATTGAAAATATTTCAACTACTGAAAAAAATGGAGAAAATGTGTCTAGTACTGGAATAACTGAATCGGATCCTCATGTTTGGGTTTCGCCAAAAAATGCCCAATTAATGGTTGAAAATATTTATCAAGGTTTGGTAAAAATTGACCCACAAAATAAAGAATATTATTTAATTAATAAAGAAAACTACTTGAAAGAACTAAGAAATCTTGATAAAAACATTATCTATGAGCTTTCTAATCAAAAAGGGTCTAAAATATTGGTTTATCATCCTTCATGGGGATATTTTTGCCATGATTATGGAATGACCCAAATAGCAATTGAAAAGGAAGGAAAAGACCCGACACCTAAGGAAATGATGAATATTATCAACTTATCCAAAAAAAACAATATTACGGCAATATTTATTTCGCCTCAGTATAATACGAGAAATTCAGAGGTTATAGCTTCTGAAATAGGGGCTAAACTCATTTTTGTAGATGAACTCGCACCAAACTATGTTGATAATATGAAAAAAATTGTCAAGGCCTTTGAAAATGGGTGAAATAATAAATTCTATTTAATTAGGAGCTTAAATTGGATTAATAGATAAATATTTATAAAATAAATTATTAGATTTGATATATGGTGATTTAATGTCTTCTAATGTGGTTTCAATTAAAAATATGAGTTATAAAATTAGGGATAACTATATCCTCGAAGACATAACTCTTTCTATAAAAAATAATGATTTTTTAGCAATAATTGGGCCTAATGGTGGTGGAAAAAGCACATTACTAAAAATTATAATGGGATTATTAAAACCTGAGAAGGGCACCGTGTCGGTTTTTAATACCTCTCCTGAAGAAGCAAGATGCAAAATCGGATATTTACCCCAAATAACTCACTTGGAATCTGATTTTCCTATTAATGTATTTGATACGGTTATGATGGGTAGATATAATGGAATTTTTAAGGATTACACTGATAAAGACGAAAAATATGTCCTGGAATCTCTTGAAGCAGTGAAAATGGCTGATTTTAAGGATAAACAAATTGGAAATTTATCTGGAGGTCAGATGCAACGTGTTTTAATTGCAAGAGCTTTATCTAGAAAGCCTAAATTGTTATTGCTTGATGAACCAACTGCCAGTATTGATCCGGAAATGCAAGGCCTGTTTTACGAGCTTTTAAAGAAAATTAGGAAAGAAATGGCAATTATTTTAGTTTCTCATGATGTGGGTGTGGTTTCAGCGTATGTAGAAAGTATTGCTTGTTTGAATGGTCGACTATTTTCGCATGGCCCGGTTGAAACTGCAGCTAAAGGCATAAAAGAAGCCTATAACTTTAAATTGGATTTGGTAACTCATGAAACACCTAGAAGAATATTAAAAGAACATTAATGTTATTAATATGTTGGGAATGATTTTTAGGAGCGATTTAATGCTTGATTTTCTTCAATATCAATTCATGCAAAATGCACTGATATCTGCTATTTTAGTCAGTGTAGCATGTGGCCTGGTGGGAACTTATGTTGTTCTCAAAAAAATAGTTTCTATAAGTGGTGGAATTTCGCACGCGGCATTTGGTGGAATTGGTTTGGGATATTTTCTGGGAAGTAACCCCGTAATAACTGCCATACCATTTAGTATTTTATCTGCTGTTTTTATGGGTGAAATAAGTAAAAAAGCAGATATTAGTGAGGATACTGCTATAGGAATATTATGGTCGGTGGGAATGGCCATTGGTATAATATTTATTAACTTAACTCCAGGGTATGCTCCAGATTTGTTTAGTTATCTTTTTGGAAGTATTTTAACTGTTCCTAGTTCTGATTTACTTATAATGTTGGTTTTAGATATAATTATTTTATTAATTGTAATTTTATTTAGAAGGGAATTTGCAGCAATATCATTTGACGAAGAGTTTGCAGAAGCTTTGGGAATTCGTGCTAATCTTTTTTATATACTTTTACTGGCCATGGTGGCTTTAAGTGTAGTTGTTTTAATTAAAGTAGTGGGTGTGATTTTAATAATAGCTCTTTTAACGATTCCATCTGCTATTGCCAGACAATTCACTTACAATCTTCCAAAATTGATGATATTATCTATTTTCTTAGGTATGATACTTACCATGTCTGGCCTGATGTTATCGTATATTTATGATATTTCTTCAGGAGCAACCATAGTACTAGTGTTAGGAATGGCCTTTGCTGTGGTATCAATTGCAAGAAGATACTTGTTTAAATCGTGATTCAAAATTTGGTTAATTTTTATTTTAGCTTATTTGATATAGAATCATTACAATTTTGACTCGATTCTATTTTTTTATCAATATTTATTTCATATTTATTAATTTTTAAATATTAAATAAATTTAAATAAGAATTCTCAATTTATAAGTATAAGTTTTAATAATAAAATTTATTAGTAAACTAAAAAAATATATCATAATACAAATAATGTTAAAAAATCGTATAATTTTCAAAATAGAAATTATAAGTCATTTATAAATAATTTAATGCATTTCAAATGAAGATATTATGTCAAATTGAGGGATTTAGTATGGAATGCGGTTCAGATCTTAGAGATACACTTAAATCAGCTTTAGGGGATTATTTAAGTATAACACTTATCACTGGTAAAACATATTATGGTGAAGTTAGAACTGTAGAAACAGATTATGTACTTATAGAGCTAAGATTACGTGGAGGCAAGAATAAAACTTCGGTTATATTGCCATTTGCACACATAGTCACTATAACCATTTAAATGAAAAATTAAGTTTTTAAGAATTATTATACCTAAATTAAATTACATCCCAAATATATTATAAAAAATTATATTATTTTAGATATTTTTTATTTTTTTAATTTAATAAAAATAAATTAGATTTTATTTATACAGTTCTATTTTTAAAATATTTATTTCAAAATTTTATCAAATAGTTTACAATATTTATAAAACTAAATCTTTTTTATACCGTCTGGTGTTCCCACAAAAACTTGATCAACCACTCCTGAGAAAATTCCGTTTTCAACCACTCCTGGAATGGAATTTAATTCAATTTCAAGTTCTTCTGGATCATTTAAAATCCCGAATTCAGCATCTATGACAAAATTTCCATTGTCAGTTATAACTGGACCATCTTTTTGTTCAGCCATTCTTATTGAAGTAGCCACCCCCATATCTTCTAAAATTTGAGAAACAACTCTAGCTGCAGTAGGAATAACTTCTAATGGTACTGGGAATTTTCCAAGGTTTTCGACCATTTTAGAATCATCTACAATAACAATAAACCGATCTGCAGAGTAATCAATAATTTTTTCCAGTGTGTGAGCCGCACCTCCTCCTTTAATGAGATTTAAAGCCGGGTCTACTTCATCAGCTCCATCTACAGCAAGGTCTATATCGTGTTCTTCTAGAGTGGTTACTGGTATATTGCAGTCGTTGGCCAGGAAAAAAGACTGATAAGATGTGGGTATTCCCATAATGTCCAAATCTTCTTCTTTTATTCTCATTCCTAGTTTTTCTATAAAATAATGAGTGGTTGATCCAGTTCCTAGACCAACGACCTGCCCATCTAAAACTTCTTTAGCTGCCTCATAACCGGTATTTTTTTTTAAATTCATTTTAAATCTCCTTATTTAATAAATTTGAGTAAATATTTGAATTAATAAATAAATTATCAATAATATATGGAATGAATATTAAGATTTTAATATTAATTTGTACTTTAATGCTGGTTAATAAATTTCAATAATAATGAATAATTCAGTATTTCAAAATTACACGATTAAGATCATATCCCTTAGCACATTTTTTGGAAGGTTTTCCTAGTGTCTTAACAATTTTACATTTGTCATCTTCGTATAATCCTTCTGGAAAACACATATCATGCATTTCACATTCTTCTTCACAATTAGGATGTTTAATTGAGATCATAGATCCTTCAAAAGCTCTTTTAGAATCAACTAGGCCTTTTATATTGGCCTTTTCAACTTCTATAACTTTTACTTTATGGCCTTCGTGTAGATTACATTTTTGTTCGGAATCTTTGATATTTTTGATAATGTACATTCTTCCTTCTTCAAGAGAATCAACACAAGTACCTTTAAAACGGCATTCATCACATTCTGGAGCAGATCCACAATGCATAAATATTAATCCTTTTTTTGCAAGTTTTTTTCCAATGAGGGTTATCAATTAAATCACTTCCGTTTTAATGGCCAGCTTTTCTGCTGCTTCTCTGGTAAGACCGCGATCTCCCAGAATTGTGTATCTTTCTTTTCGAATACTATGTGCCATAGTAAGGGCTTTAATAATATATTTTGCGTCTATGCCTAGCTCTTCTGCATTAGTGGGTGCGTGCATTCTTTTTAGAGCATCCCTTATAAACTGCCAATCTTCTCCATGAAGATGCATCATCATTATAGTTCCTACACCGCATTGTTCTCCGTGTAGGGCTGGTTTTGGAGCAATCATATCTAGAGCATGACTAAATTTATGTTCTGAACCACTTGCGGGCCTGCTTGTGCCGGCAATACTGATGGCAATGCTACTACTAATTAATGATTTTACAACCATACGTGCGCTCTCTTCTAAGCCTTCTTTAATGGAATCTGAGTATTTGATTATCATTTTGGCAGTCATTAATGAAAGTGCAGAAGCAGATTCACTGTAATCTTCATTTAATAATCGGCTGGCAAGCTTCCAATCAAGTATGGCGGTATAATTTGAAATTATATCTCCGCATCCTGCAGCTAATAGTCTTATAGGGGCTTTACTAATAATTTCTGTATCTGCAATGACTCCTAAAGGAGAATTTGCTTCTAAAGAAACAGTTCCTCCACTATTACGTATGGAAGCTCTTGGTGAAGCAATTCCGTCGTGAGATGCTGCTGTAGGTACACTAATAAAATGAATATTGGAATTTGTGGAAGCCATTTTTGCTACATCTATTACCTTTCCCCCACCTACTCCTAAAACAGCAGAAACACCATCTATTTTGTTCTGAACTTTTTTAACGGCCTTATCAGAAGCTTCATGGATTGTTACATTTTCAACATTAAATCCTTCGGCTTCAAGACTGTCAATAGCTTTTTCACCACCAATACTCAGTGTTTTAGGGCCGGTGACTACTAATATATTGTCTTCAAACCTTAAATTACGGCATATAATGCCTGTTTTGTTGATTACTCCTGCACCAGTATGTATCTCGCGAGGCAGTTGTATTTTCTTTGAATCCATGTTATCTTACCTGTTATAATGATTATATTTTTAAGCACCTTTAATAAAATAATTTTGGATTTTTACGCCACTTTCACGCTTAAAAAGTTCAAACAAATTTGATTTTATTATTATCTAATCTAAGTAACTAGGGTATTATTATCTTTTATTTGAATTAACATTTACTAAAAAGTTAATTTACTAAATTGAATATCCTTACAAATTATTTAGATATAATAATATAACTCAAAAATACTAATAATGATTAAATTAATGTAATTAAGTAGTATAACAAATTAAATATTAGTTTTACTTAAATCTTAATAAATTCTATACTAAATTCTGGAATAAATTTAAATATATATTAAGTATAATGAATTTTTTCAAATAATCTTAAATGATATGGAAGTAGATTATTGTTATTGATAATATTGGGCCATTTTAATTTAATTGGTTCAATAATAAATATTATTATTTAACTCCATAAATCAATTATAACACTTATTACTAACTTTATCGCAGTAAATCACGGTGAAAATATGACAGATTTCAGTGAATGGTTTCACAATATATTAGAGGAAGCAGAAATTATAGACTCCCGTTATCCAATAAAAGGAATGCATGTTTGGCTTCCTAATGGTTTTAAAATAAGAAAGTATACATTAAATATCCTTAAAGATATTTTAGATAAAGAACACGAAGAACTTCTATTCCCATTACTTATTGCTGAAGATGAACTTGCAAAAGAGGCTATTCAGGTAAAAGGATTCTAAGAAGAGGTTTACTGGATTACTCATGGTGGTTTAACTGAATTAAACAAAAAAATGGCTCTAAGGCCAACCAGTGAAACTGCTATGTATCCTATGTTTTCTTTATGGGTTAGATCTCATACAGATTTACCTATGAAGTTTTATCAAGTAGTAAACACTTTCCGGTATGAAACTAAACACACCAGGCCACTAATAAGGGTAAGAGAAATTACAACATTCAAGGAAGCACATACTGTTCACAGCAGTAGAGAAGATGCTCAAAAGCAAGTTGAAGATGCTATTAAAATTTATAAAGAGTTTTTTGATGTTTTAGGAATTCCTTACTTAATTACTAAAAGGCCAGTATGGGATAAATTCCCTGGTGCGGACTATACCCTGGCTTTTGATACATTACTACCTGATGGAAAGACTTTGCAGATTGGAACCGTACATAATTTAGGCCAAACCTTTGCCAAAACTTTTGAAATCACTTTTGAAACTCCTGAAGGGGAGCACGAACATGCTTATCAGACGTGTTACGGCCTTTCAGATAGAGTTATTGCTTCAGTGATTGGTGTTCATGGAGATGATTCAGGATTATGTCTTCCACCTGAAATTTCACCATATCAAGTAGTAATAGTTCCGATTATATTTAAAAAAGGTGGAGAAGAAGTAATAGCTGCTTGTGAGGAAATTCAGAGCAAATTGAAAGGTGCTGGATTCAGAGTTCACATGGATGACCGTGATATGAGGGCCGGTAAGAAATTCTATGATTGGGAGATGAAAGGAGTTCCCTTAAGAATAGAATTAGGGCCAAGAGATTTAAATGATAATAAATCTGTCTTCTTAAGAAGAGATACCATGGAAAAAATTAGTGTTTCACTTGAAGAGGACATTA
>CAYUFT010000025.1:0-4707 GCA_964444115.1 uncultured Methanobacteriaceae archaeon | reverse complement strand
TTCTTAAGAAGAGATACCATGGAAAAAATTAGTGTTTCACTTGAAGAGGACATTATAGATAATGTTAACAACTTAATGTCAGATATTAGTTTGAATATGCGAGAAAAAGCCAGGGAAAAATTCAATTCTCATATTCGCCAAGTAAATAATATTGAAGATGTTAAAGAGTCTATAGAAACTGAAAAAGGCATAATTTCATTTGCATGGTGTGGCGAGGAGTCCTGTGGAAAAGAAATAGAAGAAATAGCGAATGTGGATATTTTAGGTGTTCAAGAAGAAGAAACTTCTGGAAAATGTTTTAATTGCAGTAGAGATGCAAAATTCAATGCTTTCCTGGCAAAAACATATTAATTAATGTTTAGAATTCGATAAATCCGAATTTTACATTTTTACATAGAATTAACTGATATGTAAATTAAATTAATTAATAATTAAAAATAATGATATAATCATAAAGGACTGAGGAAGAGGAATGAATTACCGAATCATTTTGGTTTTAATTGTTATATGTTTATTTGCTGTAGGATTAGGAGCTATGAATTTCATATCTGCCAAAGGCTTAACTTTAGAGGAAGCCTATAATGGGGGTAATGTTGTTATTACTCAGCAAACGCCTGCAGGAACTATACCTCATGAAATAAATATTCAAAATAAAGGAAAAAATCCGGTGAATGTTCAAAAAGGCACTATCCTCTCCAGTAAAGATTCTCAAGATTTAGTAATTGCTCGTGACGAAGTTGTTTCACCTAATACTAAAATAACGGTTCCAGCTTACTGTATTGAGCCTGATCAAAAAGCAATTGAAAATAAAAAGCTGGCCGTGTCTGGTTTAGCACCTCAGGTTATTACTGAGATTGCATCATCTTCGAATCCTGAAAATCCTTCTGATGCATTAAATGCTCAACTAAAAATATGGACTATTGTGGGAGGGCCTGACTTTAATGTTTACAAAGGAGAAGTCGCGGCTATTAGTGAAAAACAAGATATAAGCTTCTATGATATTAAAGGAAACTTGTCTAATGCTAAAATTGAAGTAATGACCAAATTTAATTTAACTGCCGATCAAATGAATAATATTAATATTAATAGTTCAGCCTTAAATCAAAGCCAGAGTTTTACAGAACAATTAATGAATTGGTTTAGTGGTTTAGGATTAAATTTATGATATTATCCTTTTTTAAGTGAGGATAAAATTAATTAGAGAATATCATTTTCGGAGATTTACTATGAAATCCACTTATGCAATTATTCCCGTTTCCAGGTTTTCCCATGCAAAAACAAGACTTTCTCCTACTTTAACCCCTAGTGAAAGAGAGGGATTATTAAAGGCCATGTTAACAGATGTTACTATAGCATTAAAAGGTGTTGTTGATGAAGTAGTGGTCATAAGTGCTGATGAGGACGTTCTTGGGTTCGCATATGAATTAGGTGTAACAATTATTCAAGAAAAAGGCCAGACGGACTTGAATGGTGCTCTTAAACAAGCCATTGAATGGTGTTCTGGAAATTGCAGTAAAGTAATAATAACTCCTTCAGATATTCCATTACTAGGTATTGCTAATCCAAAAAAATTTATTGAAGATTCTGAGAAATATGATGTAGTAATTGCGCCTGCTAAAGGTGGTGGAACCAATGCTATTGCATTCCATCCCGGGGCAATTGAATTAAAATTCGGTGATTGCAGCTTCTTTGAACATTTACAAGATGCAAAAAACAATGAACTTTCCTTTAAAATATATGATTCGTTCTATCTTTCGCTGGATGTTAATACCGCCGAGGATTTAGGTGAAATTATTTTACATGGTCATGATACTCATGCTCAAGCTTATTTAAAGAGACTAAAATTAAGTGCCAAGCCTTTTCATGGTTCTGAACGTTTAGAAATCAAAAGAGAATTAATATAGATTTAAATTAATTAATTAATTAATTAATTAATTAATTAATAATTTTTAGAGTTATAATCGTTAAAAGAAATCCACAAAATTAAGTAGTATAATTTAATCTTAGTTGATTATATTGATTGTTATTTAAGACTGCTTATAGTTATTTAAGAGTTGATGAAATGATAGCTATTTCCATTGCTGGTTTTGATCCTTCTGGAGGTGCGGGAATATTAAGTGATTTAAAGACATTTTCTGCACTTGGGATTTATGGGACAGGGGTAATTACAGCACTCACAGCTCAAAATGTTCAAAGAGTTTCAGGTATACGTCCTATAGAATCTGATTTTATTGAAGAACAGATAGACTTAATTTTAGAAGATCTTCGTGTAATTTACGGGAAAACCGGAATGCTTTATTCTAAGGAAATTATAAAATCTGTTTCTAAAAAGATTTCAGAGTATGATTTAAAAATAGTAGTTGACCCCGTAATGGTTGCTGGATCAGGAGGTTCTCTCTCACAGGAGGGAATGGCCAGTGTTATAAAAAAATACCTTTTAAAAGAAGCATTAATAGTCACTCCTAATGTTTTTGAAGCAGAATTACTTTCAGGAATCAATATTGAAACTCAAGAAGATGCTATTGAATCTGCTTACAAAATAGGGAAGCTATGTGATGTGGTAGTTACAGGAGGCCATCTAAATGGAGATAATATTCTTTATAATGGCCAAATCAGTGTTATTAGTGGAGAATTAATGGAAAGTAACAATACGCACGGGAGTGGCTGTTCCTTTTCAGCTGCTATTGCTGCTTATATGAGTAAAGGGATTGAAATGGAGACTGCCATTAAAAAAGCTGATATTTTCGTAAAAGAAAGCATTAAAAATGGCCATTTTGGTACTTTAAATCAATTCTGGAAAGTAAATGAAAATATAGATTTAAAATAAAAAAATAAAATATTTTTCTTAATAATTTGTATATTAATTAAATTTTATAGAATAAATTTTTAGATAAAAGAAGCAACTGGTAATCTTGTATTAAGCTTTCATTTTATAAATTAAAAAAATTAAAATAATATTTGAGAAGAATTAAAGTAATTCATCTCTTAAATCAATGGTATCAACTAGATCTGGGCCAGTAGATATTATGGTTACAGGAACTCCAGTTTCTCCTTCAATTTCATCTATAAATCTTTTTATTTCTGGTTTAAGCGAAGAATAATCAGTCGTTCGTTCACATTCTGGATAAAGACGGTCTACACATGTCAAAGCGATTTGTGTGGCTCCGTTTATCATGCAGGATTCTTTAGCCATTTCCATATCAAATAGACCTACTCTTCTTCTTCTGCCAGTAACGGTTCCGTACTCTTCAAGTCCCATTTCTTCAGCTTTTTGCTGTGTAATTTCTGTTGGGAATGGCCCTTCACCTACTCGAGTTATATATGATTTAAAAACAGCTATAACGTCATCGATACGAGTTGGTCCTACACCTACATCTGCTGCTGCAGTACTAGCCGTAGTGTCTTTACTGGTAACATAGGGATATGTTCCATAGTATAGTGATAGTCCAAAACCCTGTGAACCTTCAATAAAAACATCCTGGTCTTCATCTAAAGCTTCATTGATTTGCAGGGGCACATTAGCAGTGTAATCTTCAAGTTCTGGTATTTCACTGGCCAGTTTTGCTGTTCTCATTACTCTATCTGAGTTAGCAGGTCCGCAACCGGTTCCAGTACTACCTATTTTCTTAAAAAGATGATCTGATGCTTTATCTCTTTCTTTGTGTTGTTCTTCTATTATAGCGCAGCGATAATCAACAAATGTTCGCTCTTTAACATTATATTTGTTTAAATAATCCATTTCATGTAAGAATACTTCTGGATCAACTAGTACTCCGGCGCCTATAAACATCTTAGCGTCAGTATGCACAAATCCAGAAGGAGTTAATCTTAAACCGTATTTTTCACCATTAAATTCTACAGAGTGGCCTGCATTAGGCCCTACTCCTGCTCTGGCGATGATGCTGGGCTTATCATAATGGCATAAATAAGTAATACACTTACCTTTACCTTCGTCACCCCATCCGCCTCCGACTAAAACACTGCATGTCATTTATTGTTCTCCTTTGACTGTTGCCTCTTTTATATTAAAAAAGATGTAATAAAAACTTTTCCCTTTATTTTGAAATAATTATTTTATTAAAACATTTTTTATATTTTTAATAGTCAAATTAATGTGAGATTATATAATTATTTAATTTAAAAATATTGGTTATTATATTCATGTTACTCATCATTTTTCTTTCTGATTATTCTATCAAATAGGGCGGGGGTAAATCTTCTCTGCAAAGCAATTAGAACGTGTTGCTGAAGTGCTTCATCCATAATTCCAGAAGTTATAATTTCTTCATTTTTTCGGATTCTAATTGCTTGAGCAATTTGGGCTAAATCCCTGGCATGAGCAAAGGTTGGTTGTAGGCCTTCACCACCCTTTCTGGTAGGTTCATACACTTTTTCAAATGTATTTATTACATTTGGATCGTACTTTTCACCAAGTAAATCAAGATTTTTTTTAAAAACTTTTACTATCTCGGGCAAAGTAGGGTTTTCTAAAAAAATATGTAATGGTGCTCGTCTTAAATGTGCTTCATCCATAATAGTAATATCAAGATTGGTGGAAAATGCCGGTATGAAATGCGTTTGAACTACCATAGGTGCTCCTTTAATGTAGATCATGTCTTTTTTATTTTCCATAGGCACAATCAAACGATTTAAAAGATTATTGTGGTCTTCTTTTTGACGACCTAGATCATCCAGTAATAGAACACC
>CAYUFT010000024.1:16809-23261 GCA_964444115.1 uncultured Methanobacteriaceae archaeon | reverse complement strand
GAGAAAAACTTCGACTTACTCTTTTTGTGGCCACCCAGGCTCAGGCCACCTTCGGACCTAATAAAAATGCTCTTCAAATTGGAAAATTAGAATTTGGCAAAGCACATATTGTGGATTTGAAACCAGGCCTGGTATTTGCCAGTGCCGATCCCGTATCAGTAGAATCATTTGCACTAGCCTTGTTAAAGGATATTAGAAAATCTATTCCATTTTTATATAGATTATATCCTCGATTGATACTATTTTCCAATAAAAACGTCAATAATATTGATAATGTGCCTATCAAGGATTTAAAATTTATTCAACATGCCCAGGATATTGGTTTGGGCCAAATGCCAGACCATATTATTTATAATAACGTTCCAGATGGTTTACAAAGTCGTTTAAAAGAATATCTGGATGAAACTCACAAATCATAAAATAAAATGGAGCACCATCATTATACAATCTATTAACTTTGTCAATTATTTTTGGTTAATGAAATTTTTACCTTCAAAAAAAGCATTTCCAATGCGATTCCCAATTCCATAATAATCTCTAGATGAAGGATCATACAAAAATGGCCTAATTTGTTCTATATCTGGGTTTCCATCTTTCATTAAATTTTCATCAACTTTTACATCCATTATTTCACCGGTGAAGTGAGTATGTAATCCTAATTCAGTTATATTAACTAATTTGCACTCTAAAATAAGTGGAAATTCTCCAATATAGGGAGCATCAACTACTTCACTTTTTACTGGTGATAATCCAGTGACCTCAAATTTATCTTCATTTCTTCCAGATGCAATTCCAAAGTAATCTGCTTCTTTAATGTAATCTTCAGAGGGAATATTTACCGTGAAAGCTTTTTTATCCATAATATTTCCGTGCGTATAAGTTGCTTCTCTTAAAGAAATTGAAACACATGGCGGAGAAGAGCAAGATATTCCTCCCCAAGCTGCATTCATGGCATTTGCTTTTCCATCTTTATCATAAGTTCCAATTATAAATACGGGAGTTGGATATACAATTGTTTTTGCACCAATAGATTTTTTCATTTTTCATCACCAAATATTTATTTAAGAAATTATTTTATATCTAAATCTTTAAAAGTAATCTTAAATTCAGTACCCTGACTCCTATTAAGTTCTATTTCACCATCTATTTGATCAGTTAAACTAGTTACCATTTGCATACCCAGAGAATTAGTATTATGAAAATCTAAATCTTTTGGAAACCCTATTCCATTATCCTTGACAGAGAATTCAAAGTGATCATCTTGGGGATGGAAATCAATATTAATTTCTCCCATTTTGCCCTCTGGAAAAGCGTGTTTTAAACTGTTAGTAATTAGTTCATTTACTATCAAACCTAAAGGTATCGCCGTGTTTATATCCAGAAAAATGTCATCAACATTAACTTTCAGTTCTATATGGCCCAAATCACCAGCATAGGTGTGAAATAGTTCTTTTGATAAAGATCCTATATAATCACCAAAGTCTATCCTTTTAAGATCAGTAGACTGATATAATCGCTCATGTATGAGAGCCATGGACCTTGCACGGTTCTGACTTTCCTTAAAAATATCCTTGGACGCCTTATCCTTTATTTGTCTGGACTGAAGGTTTAAAAGACTGGATATAATCATTAAATTGTTTTTAACCCTATGATGGATTTCCTTGAGGAGCATCTCCTTTTCTTTAATTGAATTCTTGAGTTGTATTTCTATATTTTTTCGTTCAGTTATGTCTCTTAATGATCCTTCAATACCAATAGGATTTTTAGAAGAATCAAAGAGGAAATGGGCGTTAACAGAAACATAAAGCAACTCTCTGCTTTTAGTTTTTAATTTGAGTTCATAACCAAACACTTCTCCCGTTTTTTCAATTTTTTTAAGAAGATTTTTTCTATCTTCCGGATTTGAATAGACTGTTTCCACAGGTTTACCAATTAATTCAGCTGGATTATATCCTGAATATCGTTCAACTGAGGGACTTATCTCAATTATGTTTCCAAGAATATCTGTCTGGTAAAATATGTCCTGTACATTTTCAAAAATATTTCTATACTTTATTTCACTTTCCTTTAATGCATTCTCTGCCTTTTTACGCTCTCTTATATCCCTAGAGATAGATAAAATATATTCTTCACCTCTTATGGTGAATATGTGAGCATTAACCTCAACAGATAATAATTCACCATCTTTAGTTACTTGAACTGCTTCGAAAGTGGTTTTACCTGCCTTTAAAAGGTTTTCCATGACCAAAGGTATTTGGGCAATGGTCTCCGGAGCGTCAATGTCCATCGGACTCATGTTCAGAAGTTCATTCCTGCTGTAGCCTAAAGTCTGACAAGCCACATCATTCACTTCAAAGAAGTTACCAGGTTCTCCATCCTCCAGTTTATGCAAGAACATAGCATCGTTAGCATTATTAAATACCTCACGGAACTTTTCTTCACTTTCTTTTAAATCTAATTCTGATTTTTTACTCTGGGTGATGTCTCTAGTTATTGCTGAGACTCCCACCAGATTCCCATAGTTATCAAAAATGGGAGATATATTAATGGAAACATCTATTTGTTTACCGTCCTTTCGCAATCTAATAGTTTCATAGTTAAAAATCTTTTTTCCATCTTTAATTTTTTTAATTAATTGATTAAACTCATCTTTTAATGAAAGAGGAGCTAATATGGATATATTTTTCCCTATAACTTCCTCAGCTGAATAACCATATGTGAGTTCTGCCCCTTTATTCCAAGTAGTTATATCCCCTTTCAGAGACTTGGTAATAATTGCATCATCTGATGACTCCACAACATTAGACAACCATTTAATTTCTTCTTCTACTTTTTTTCTATGGTCAATATTTGATAGTGTCCCTAGCATCCGTGTTGTGGTTTCTGTTGAATCTTTTTCAACTGCTTTGCCCCGAGTAGATACCCATAACCATTGGCCAGATTTAGTTTTCATCCGAAGATCTATTTCAAATCCCTTGCCTGATTTAATGCTTTTTTGTAACTTTTTTTCAGTTGAATCCATATCATCCGGGTGAACCAGCGATCGCCAGGTTTCATAATTGGCAGGGAATTCACCGGGATAGTATCCTAACAGTTTGTAATAATTAGGACTGAAAAATGCATCTCCAGATAATACATCCCATTCCCAGAGTCCATCATTAACCGCGTCAAGGGTTAATGAATAACGTTCCTCACTTTTCCGGAGAGTATTCTCCATCTTTTTACGATTAGTAATGTCTGAAACCATGGCAATGGCTCCAGCATATTTTTCATCATCAATGATAGGGGAAGTTTCCAAACTAGTGTAAACCCTATTTCCATCTTTTCGTATAAACTCAAAATCATATTGCTTTTTTAAGCCCTGCTTACCACGTTCCAGATTATAATTGGCAAGTTCAACACCACGTTCATCCATAAAAGAAAATAAAGAATGACCCATCATCTCATCAACATCATATCCCAATATTTCAGCCATACGCGGATTTACAAATGTGGTTTTTGCTTCTGTATCAATTGACCAGATACCTTCCTGAGCATTTTCAACCAGTTGCCGGTACTTCTCTTCACTTGCTTTTAAATCTAATTCCGCCTTTTTACGTAGTTTAAGGTTCTCAATCCAGTGCTCTAATGTTCTTTTAGGGCCTTTTCCTGCCAAAAAATCTTCAGTGGGAACGTAATAAAAGTTTTCATAGATTTCAGTTCCAATAACTGCTATAGGGTGGGTGGTTAATATGTCAAGGAGAATTTCAGGTTCAAAGACCCGGCAGTCATACTGGCAGATGGCCAGAGCTTTGTTAGTAGGGAAAAATTCGTTCAGTTTAGTTTCATATTCAATGAGACGTTCTGATCCAGGTAATCCTCGCAGTGCCCATGACATCTCACCAGTGACACGAAGTGCTGCATAACCCTCTTTAAGAGCCTTTTCTGTCTCTTCAGTGAGCATTCTGATCATACCATCTGGATCAAAAACACCGCCATTCATATAAGACTCACTTACCGTGAGCATACTTAGTTGCCCACTTTCCAGGTAGGTATCCACCTCCATACCATCATCACACAGATAGTTGAGAACCGTCTCTGAGGTGCGAGCGTCAACTATGTAAAATACTTTCTCATTATTCTCCAGACCAGATCGTAGATATGGAGTTATTAAAGCTTTATGTTCTTCATCAGTCTTGTAAAGAACACATAGATGATCACCAGGATTCAATTCCTCAATATTATATGATTTATAACTCCTTTCCATACTAAACACAACCAATATCAATTTAAAGTCTCTTATTTTATTTTAATTCTTTAAATTTGATTTAAATTAGTTTTGTGGATTCTATGATCTCATCATTAATTATAATAATTTAGCAATTTGTCCCTAAAAAATAAAAAGACGTTCTATAGTATTAAAATATGTCATATTTAGTATATTAAAATAATGAATGCCCGTCCAAATTTCCTGAAAAAATTAATAATGATTCTGCATTTCATCCAGATTTCAATAATATAAATTATTTAGATTAACTGCAAGAACTGGTTAAAAAAATAAAATTCTAAAATATGGATTCTGATTAGCTAATAAGGCCTAAATATATGCCTTATTAATACAACGGATTGTCACTGCAGTTTCAATGGTTTTATAAATAGTGAAATTATGAAGCTTATTAAGAATATGATAGATACAAAAACAAATGCAGTTTTCATTGCACTCCGGACAGTTTTGTTAATAATTGTATATAAGAGAGAGTTTTTATTCCCTTCTAAGATTTCATAGGTTGTTGTATTCTTTTTTTCGTGAAATATATCAAATTTTTGATTTATTTCACTTTTAGTGAATTGGCCAGGATAAACCTGATCATATGCTGAATATAATCCATGCATTGTTCCCAATAAGAGAATAATACCAATAAGCGCGGTTCCCATGGCTGACCCAAGATTTGAACTGGTGGACATAATACCGGTGGCATCAGCTTGCTTATCTGAACTTGCAGAAGATAATATTACATTAGCAGTTAAGGGCAGTGCTAGGCCCAAACCCATCCCCAGAAATAATGTTCCTGGAATAATGTTATATACATGGGTATCTAAGTCGAACTGAGAACTGAGATAATAGCTGGATAATAAGGCTATTAAAAATCCAATGGAAATGAGATGGCGGGGTGCAATTCTATTTGATATTTTGGAGGAGGCTATAGAAAAGATTAAAACCCCAATAGTTAGTGGTAAAATAGCAAGGCCTGTGGTGAATGCATCGGCACCAGTCTCTTGCTGGAAAAAAACAGGTAATATGAAAACCGCCCCGGCAAGGGCCAGATTTAGTACCAATCTGGAAAGCGTTCCCAGGGCAAAATTTCTATTTTTAAACAATCTGATATCAGTAAGAGGTCTTTCATCCCTATTTATAACGCTTTTTTCTCTGAAATAGAATAAGATTAATAGTAATACCCCTATTCCAATTATAAGTGCAGGTATTTCCAAGTTTTCAATAGAATTTATACTCAAAATTCCAATGACGAATATTAGAATTCCTAATGAAGATAAAAGGACTCCCTTTTTGTCTAACTCTGAAAATTTCATTGAGGGAGGGAAGTGTTTTAGTTTTCGGGATAATAAAAGAATAATAATTATAATGATCAGCTCAAGTCCAAAGCCCCATCTCCAGCTGAAAAATGTCGTTAAAAATCCTCCAACAAGTGGGCCCAGACCCGCCCCGGCAGTAGCTAATGATGTTCTTATTCCTAGTGCAAATTCACGATTCTTTCCACTATAAATGCCCACGATGATGGAAGCAGTAGCCGGTGTCATGAGAGCTGCTCCCATACCTTCTAAGATGGACCACCCAATTAATAGCATGGTGGAGTTAACACTCAAAGCAGCAATAGCTGTTCCAAATCCAAAAATAACCGCACCAATTACGTATGTTTCTCTTCTACCCACCAAATCCTGCATCTTACCTCCCAAGAGCATTAAAGAAGCCATGGCCAGAGCATAAACACTAATAATTATCTGTATGGTAGGTATGGTGGTGTTCAAGTCTACCACCAGATTGCCAATAGCTACATTCATAAATGTAGAATCAAGTGCAATAATAAATGAAGATAATGACACAATTATAATAGCTGTCCAGTCTATTTGAGAAGGATTAGAATTATTATCCAATAAAATTTCTCCAGAGATTAATATGATAAATTTTTTTAAAATAAAGGATAAAATATTAATTATTTCTTATATTAAAATGTAATTTCGTTATTAAAAATATATTCTTAAAAATAAAAAAATTATTTAATATTAGTGAGTGCTTGTGACTCTAATTTTTTAATATCACCACTTGGAGAATATTGATACAAATTCACGTAAGTTGGAGCCGAGTCTTCACTTTTGGGAGGTACAACGACCACAAAAGTCATAGTACATTTATTTTTATCAATCCAGGTACCTGAATTTACATAGACTTGTTTTTC
>CAYUFT010000024.1:0-16709 GCA_964444115.1 uncultured Methanobacteriaceae archaeon | reverse complement strand
CTGAATCCATCGATACCAGTATTAATGGCCTTTTTATCAAGTCCTTCTTCTACCGGGAAATCAGAGATAAGGCCTTTCCAAACATTCCAATAAAGGAAATAAAGAAATTGGACTTCACCCAGATCATTTTTTTGAACTGGTGGGAAATTAATATCTAGTTTAGGGCGGCCTTGAACCACTGAACTGGTGGCCATTCTAGTAAAGAAATATCCTGGAGGCAGTATGGAGTCGGTTTGGGTTAAAGACTGGTTGGAATAATCAGGGGCACAATAAAAATTATATCGATGTCCGTGTTCAATTATAATTTCTGGGAAATCTGATGGAGTGTATGCTCCCAAACCCCTCACGTCACGGGTTTCAGATATTCCAGGCATTATACTTTGAATATCCTCAGAATCTATTAATATATCATGATTTCCCGGAACGTAGGTAACTTTTATTTGGCCGTCTTTTATAATGCTATTGAATGCATCAAAAACTGGTTTATTGTTAGAAGCTACGGCTTTGGTAAAGTCTAACTGGGTTTTTCCATTGAATGTGTCTAAATGCATGGGGATGAACCATTCATCAATCAAATCACCAGCTATGACCAGTTCTTTTACATTGGGGGAATTTCTAATATGTTCTAAAAAATTAACCAGAGCATCACGGTTACTGGTTAGTTCAGCATAAGCATCATTGGCCCCTAAATGGAGATCACTTATACACACTATCAATGTTCTTTCATTATCTAAATCAGAAATACCTTCTGAGGCCAGATTAAATGAATAATCCCAGGCAAAATAATTGACAAATTCTTCTCTTATCGATGCTCCACTTACAGATTTTACTTTGTTGGTAATAGAAAGTTTATATTCTTCACCTTCTGAAATGGCCTCTGATTTATTGATATAAATAAGAGATGGTGAATTCTCATCCAAATCTATTACATCACCCATATCTTCTTCTTTCCCATCAGATTTTACTTTATAAAGTTTTATTCCATCTTTAACCGTACTTATATCTAAATCTTCACTGAATATTAATTCTATGCTTTCTGAAGAATCAATAACCGATGGATCTTCCACTTTATCACTGAAAGGAATCCTCGTTTTAACATTTAAAAATGATTTAACAGTTTTTTTAGAATCCAAAGAATAAACCCCATTTTTTTTCATAATAGTTAATTGGTAGATCTTAGATAATTAATTTTTCTAAAAATTATTAGTCCCTCAAAAAAACTCAGCCTACCAAAGCTATAGGAACTTAAATTAAAACATAGGTTAGCCTTGGAATAAATTAATCTAAAAACGTTTAAAATATATTAAGTATAATTGTTTGATAATTAAAAATTAAGGCTTGATAAAAAAATCAGAAATATAAAAAAAATAAATAAGGGAATAAGCCCTTATTTAATATTATTTAATTGTTAGGACAGTTTTGATAATTTTTACTGTTTTTAGAACCAGTTTTAACGTTTTTTAGACCGTACTGGTACTTTTTCTGGGTAGTTGATTTAGCTGCTACAGCTTTAGCTGTGTTTTTCTGTCCATGCTGGTACTTGTGCTGACCTAAATTAGCTACAGATTTACCGTTTTTCTGTCCATTCTGGTACTTGTGTTGCTCATCACAGTCACAAGTACCCGTTTTTGTACAGTTTGCTTGGGTACAGTTTTTTAACTTTTCTTGAGCAGTTGTCTGGTTATTAAGTGCGGTCTGATTTTGAACCGTTTGTTGGGTGGTATTGTTAATTTGATCCACCGCGAAAATCGGTACTAAACTGACTGTCATAACCAGTGCACATATTAAGGCTACTTTCTTCACTTTTTCACCTCCTTTTAGGGGTGAATTAAAGTATCGCAGCATAATATATAGGATTTTTCCAAGTTTTCACCCAGATCTTTACCAGTTTATTCCCGGGTTACATATATCAATATGGATAGGGCAAAAAATTCGATAATATTTAAGAAGAAGATGGGCGTACCCATACCCGGCCCTCTAAATCCCTGATAGGATAATAAAAATCCAGTGAAGAGCACGTTTTGCAAGAGCAGAAGTAAGGCAAATAACAAAAGCCCGAAAGTGAATTTAGATTTGAATTCCCTGTAACTTTTTACATACATATATAGTAAAATCAGTAGCAGGCAGATGTTACCAATACCAATTATAATGTCTATGGTGATAATTTGAGAGTTTGCAATACTCATTCCAGATCCAAATCCTTGCCCGGTTCCTCCACGATATCCCTGTACTTCCGCCAGCATTCAATCACCTCTAAATTAATATAAATCAATTATTTTTTCATTTTACTCAAAATATCCAGAAAAATGGAGTAATTTTCCTCCATTCGATTTGATAAAAAGAACATGGCACCATATTTTTCCTCACCAGAATTAACAATATCATGGTCTTTCAGGAGTTTAATATGGTGTTTAATAGTTTTATAGTCAAGATTAAGTTCTATAGAAAGCTGGTTTACATTGTAAGGCCTATCATGAATAGCTTTAATAATTCTAGCCCTGTTAGAACCACCTCTACTCCCAGCAATCAAATACCATAAAACTCTCTTCATAACAACCACTAATAATATTAAGATGAATCAGTTATCTTAATGAAATATGCACTAAATCTAACCCTATATATGATTTTTTTCTATTTAAATTTCTACTTCCGAAAAAAGTTTCCAAATAATTCATTTACTTATTATTTTTTCAAATTATCACCAACAATCTTGACTCATTTAATTCCTTTTCATTTCTATCATATTATGTCATTGTTATGACCACATTCCCCTTCTTGTGTCCATTTTCAACATATCGGTGAGCTTCAACAATCTGTTCTAATGGATAACATCGATCTATGGCAGTTTTTATCTTTTTATCCTCAATTAACTCTTTTAGGAATATTAAATCTTCAGTTTTAGGACTTGCGGCTCCTATTATCACTTTTTTGTTGCTTTTTGTGGAATTCAAGGGACCTCGAACCATTTGCAGCAGACCAGGGTTAGCTAAAATATAGAGTCCATTTTGCTTCAGTGATCTTAAACTATTGGAAAACGAACTCTTGCCTACCACATCAAAAATAACATCATATATCTGGCTTTTTTTAGTAAAATCCTCTTTAGTGTAATCAATAACATGTTCTGCCCCAATTGAATGTACCATGTCCAGATTACTGGTGCTACATACTCCAGTAACTTCAGCCCCCAAGTATTTGGCAATCTGTACTGCAAAAGTACCAATACTACCAGAAGCTCCATTAATCAGAACCTTTTGTCCGTTCTGGATATTTCCTTTTCTAATAAAATGCAGTGCATCAAGGCCCCCAAAAGGGACAGCAGCGGCTTCTTCATGGGTCATATTGGATGGTTTCGTTGTTAATACTCCATCTTCAGGCAGACATATGTACTCCGCATGAGCACCAAACCCAAAACCGGTGCGTCCAAAAATTTGATCACCTTTCCTAAATCGTTTTACATCTTTACCTACAGATTCAATTTCTCCAGCTAGCTCTTGACCTAGTATTTTGTTTCTTGGCCCTCTGATACCAAACCCTATTCTCGCAGGAAGCCACAACCAGCCAGGCATTTTGAATCCTCGAATTTCACAGTCACCGGCAGTTACTGATGATGCATGTATCCTTATCAATAATTCGTTGTCTTTTGGAGTAGGTTTTTCTACATCTTCCAGCTGAAGAACATCCGGTGATCCGTATTTTGTACATACAACTGCTTTCATTTGTCCACTTCCTTTTTGATTGAAAATAATTATCAATAATCTTAATCTCATTAAGCCCCTGCAAGTCATAAACCCTCACATCAATCTCATTATAAAATTAATCGCAAGCTAAACATTAAGGCTAATAGCAACCTAATCAGCAACCTAATCAGGAATTCAAATTAATACATAATGAGTACTTCTGCCCTTTCCTTTTCTCTCAATTACGCCTAAATCCATTAATTTAGAAATTTCATTCATTGCCGAAGTATCAGAGATTCCAAAAAGCTCCCTAATATCCCTATTAGTGATTTTTCCATCCCCAATAATCTTCTCCACAATAACCATGATTTAGTCAATATGAATAAAAGATATTAACCAATATTATGTATTTAATAAATCATTAATTTAAGATTTTTGATTTATATTGAATTTAAAGAAGATAAGAATAATTTGTATAAATTTCTTTAATTAATTTGTAGAATAAAGATAAAAGAGTTAATTCATATAATCAATAAGCATTTTCTTTTAATTATAGTAGAAACCCATATTTTGAATTTATTCTAGAAATAAATTAATTCTTTTTTATTTATAATGCATTATTATCAGGGATAGGCATGTTTAAGAGATCCATGGTCCATACCAAATTATATAATTCAGTTATGGTTTCTACAAATTCCGTGTATTGGTTCCAGACCCCGATGGCTGTTTGTGAAATAACACTTCCTTCGGAGAATCTGGAAAATACCAATAGCATTTCTTTCTTGTCCCTTATGATAACCTTGATGTAAGGTATCTGGAAGGTTTTAATTTCACAATCCAACTCACTTAAACCATTAGATATATCTATTTTTTCACCATCTGTAATGCTAGAAGGTGCGGATATAATTCTGGTCTGCACTCCTCTTTTTAAGGCTTTATGTAAGCTTTCATTTAATTTTGGAATTTCATCCTGAAACATCAACCCCGCAGCAATGTGCAGGGAGTCGCGGGACCGGGATATAATCTCCATCTCCTTTTTCACGATTTTATCTGTTCCATAGATCAACCAGATTGGCGCTTGGGATTTGGGGATCTGGTTTTCATAGATAGTTTTTAGTTCTGATTCACCCTCATCCAGCTGATCATTTATACTCTTTCTCGATTTTTCAAAAACATCTTGTGGAGGTACAATACTATATTTAAGAGGTTTACCTCTAGTTATATCAACAAAACCTTTTTTATGAAGATTTTTCAGGACATCGTAGGTTCTTGACCGGGGTACTCCAGAATTATCGCTTATTTCAAATGCATCTGCAGATATTAAGGATGCCAGAGATAGGTATACTTTGGATTCGTAATCAGTAAGTCCCATAATTTTAAGAGCATTTAACGTGGATTGTTTTATTGGAATTTAAACTCCCTCCTTCACTTTCTCACTTTATACTGTTTTAGTGACAAAAGATATAAATGTTGTGCAGTCCACCCCCATACTAGACAATATTAATCCAAATTTAATTTAAGAGTTTATTTTAGGAAATAAAATGATTTAAAGTTAATTCAGCTTGCATGCTGTCAAAATTAGGAGTACCACCATGAAGATTCAAAAATTAAGCAAAAGATCGTATTTATTGGTTATTTTAGTATTGCTGCTGCCAGTTTTATTTATAATTTATTCACCGGTGATTATGGCAGTGGGAGTTTTAAATGGAATGATAACATTAAGTTCAATTGTTTTCGCAGTATGGTTCATTTCATCCTTTTTTCTGGGAAGAGCTGCCTCTTGCGGTTACACCTGCCCATATGGAGCACTGCAAGAGATATGTGGGGATAAAGTTTTAAATAAAAAAGCCAGTAAAAGGAAAGCCGATTATATGAGATATTTTATTTTCCTAGCTTTCCTCACCGTAGCCGCTTATTCCATTTTGAATCTGGGTAAAATCCAGGGACTGGATTTATTCATATCACCGGGTGCCTCTAACTTACGGGGTGCTGGTGGACTGCAATTGGCAGTTCTAATACCATTATCCATTATTATTATAGGAACCCTATCCCTGATGTTTGGAAGCCGGGCCTTTTGCCGTTATTTATGTCCACAAGGAGTTTTTTTAACCATAGGGGCTAAATTAGGAAATAAACTAAAAATACAGAGATTAAATTTAACTTCTAATCAGAAAAACTGTTCAAAATGCGATATCTGTAATAAAGCATGTCCCATGGGCATCGAAGTCAGCCAGATGGTCCTTGCAAATTCCATGGAAAATGCTAATTGTATACTATGTGGCGAATGTGCAGAGGCATGTCCCAGGGATGTAATAAATTATTCATTAGATAAAGAACATAATATTAAAAAAAGTAGAAGGTGATATTGATGAAGATAGTAAACTGGAAAGAGATCAAATCCGCTCCTAATCCCCACGGAGTAGATGCACGTAAAATATACGATACTGAAAATGCAGTTGCCGTCCACATGATAATAAAACCCGGTGAATTCTTAAAAAAACATGTAACTCCAGTGGACGTGTTTTTCTATGTTCTGGAGGGTGAGGGCACGGTTGAAATTGGTGATGAAAAAGAAATGGTAGGGAAAGATTCTCTTATTGACAGCCCTGCTAAAATACCTCATCTATGGAGAAATGAGGGGAATGAAGACCTTCGAATTCTGATCGTGAAAGTTCCAAGACCGGTTAAATCTACCAGAATTCTGTAAAAATAGTTTGGTGGTGATTTAAGTATGGTTAAACAGACAGATGAAGATAAGGCATTTGAACAGGAATTAAAGGGCAAAATGGGATGGAAATGTTCTTGCTCTCTGGATATAGTTGAAAAAGAAAGTAACTTGAGAGAAATTGTATGCAAAGGCTGTGGTAAAGTTTTCAAAACTAATAGCGATAGTGAATACTGCTTTGATTGTGAGAAAAAACGATGAATTTTTTTAATATTGGGATTCAAATAGGAAATGATTCCAATATAAATGTTTATTTTTAATAAAATTATTAAATATTTTAAATACTGATTTTTCAACAATCTAAATAAATATCTTTTTTAAAAGCCTACAATTTCTAAAAAAATAAAAAAAATAATTAATTTAGCTCTTATTAACTAAATTAAACTTCAATGGTCTCTTTATATATGGCACCAGACACGTCACTGCCAGAGAATACGCTATCAAAGAATAAAACATCTACTTTGGCCGGATTTTCATCCCCAGTGAGCATTCCATTTCCAGTTACTTTTAGGGTTTGACCTGAGGTAACATCATTAATGTTCCATGCTAAAGAATTTTTATCAATTACTGCACCACTAGCATCGTACCAAATTAAAACCATCTCCAGATAGTCGTAGTCTTTATCCGGAGTGACGGTAGCCTTAACTTTGTACATACCATATCCTTCAGATACAACTTTCAAATTGGTTACATTCAAAGATGAATCACTAGAAGCAGATGATGAATCAGATGTTCCATTACTGGAGCTACCACTATCAGTACACCCACTAATGGCCACAATTCCCATTATTAAAAGCACAACTACCCCTATAACTAATTTATTTTTCATTTTTAACCTCCAATATTTCAAATTATAAAATTATTTTCTTAAAAGGGCCATTAATCCAGCTATACCTAGAAATATGGTCCCCATTACTCCAAATAGTGAAATACTAATCAGTAACCAGACGGCACTCACAAATAATATGATTCCACCCATCTTTGAATTTCTAGTAACATAAATGGAACCTACAATTCCCACAATTGATGCTAGAATCGCACTGATTCCCAATAATACCACATCACTTGAGGCCAGGCTGCCAAATAGGACCGCAAAGACCCCACCCAGTAGGCCGAATATTCCCCCAATAATTCCCAGAACCAGTTCCATTGTTCTTGATGTTTCTTTTACATTATCTGTCAAACTATCACTCCGTCAATATTAAACATGTACATAAAGACATAGTTTATAGATTATTATATTTAATATTTAACTGTTAGTATAAAATTAAAATAAAAAGGTTTAAGTATAAACAATTAATTACTAAAATGAAAATAAATATGTTTGATATTAGTTAGTTAGGAATAAATTAAAAAAATAATTGAATGAAAAATAATATTGAATGGGTTTTATTTAAGTTTTATTTAAGTATATATTCATTAATTAATCAATTATTCTTTTTCTAATCTTTTAAAGCCGAAATATATTAGAACTGAACAGATAATTAATCCTACAATGGCCGGAATAATAATTGACATTCCAGACTGCCCACCAAAGGCCACACTCCATATTATTTTTAACACTGCCATGAGGACAATAACTGATATTCCGAATAATAAATTTCGTTTCCAGAAAGCTGCTCCCAGAGCTATGAATGAAATAGGTACCAGAAGACTTAATACGATTTTACCCAGTCCCCAATCTCCAGTCAAGTAATCTTTTTCCAACTGCAGAAACTCCAAGGACTGTGGGCTTACTACTTCGGGTGTGGGAAAGTAGAACATGCTGGTAAACAAGAAGAAGATGGTGGCAGATATACCGGCCCAGCTTCTTTTATAGGCAAAATAACAGAAAGGAATCAAAAATAGTGGCCTAATATACCAGCTTAAAATATTCTGATGACGTTCAAATGCCCAGGTAAAAAAATTAGAGTTAAAAACCATTAAAAATAGAAATATCATGGTAAAAAATGCAAAAATCAGGGCAATTTCTTTATCATATTCTTTTAGCTTTAGATTGATCATTTTTATGGCCACTTTTAAGTATTATTTTTTATTATAAATATTATTCAATTAAAATATTATTTAAAGAATTTTTGTATTATTATGATTTTATAATTATCTATTTAATTAAAACCTGAAATTCTCTAAGTGTTTAAAATAAGGTTAGTATAAGGTTATTAACAGATCACCATATCAGTAAAGTATATAAGGGATGTTACTGGATTAAGGTATAAGCAATTATATTTTATTTACTAATCAATTTTTTTTGTATTTTAATGGATTTTTATTAAATGGTTTTCTCCATTTTTTTAAAAAAATTCAGAAGTTGTTCATATAAGAATTTCCGACAACTCGCTGAAAAATTTTGGATAATCTTTTAAACTTTTTTTACTTGATATTTGAGATTTAACTCTTACTGTCCCAGATATTTCATCAACGGCCTCTTAATCAAAGGCCATAAATGAATATTATGATAAAAAAGAAGATTAATCCTACATATTAAATATAATCAATTATACCTATCACCATTATAAAAAGAGCCCTTAAAAGATAAAATTGAATAAAAATAAAATAGAACATAAAATAATTAAAAATAACAATAATACTAGTTCATAATTTATTTTCAGAAAGAATCTGAAATAATTTACAAGAATTAACTACAATTAGGAGATTAAATATGGAAATTGAAATAATAGCCATTGGTGGATATGAAGAAGTAGGTAAAAACATGTCCGCGGTTAGAATTGGTGAAGAAATCATCATATTCGACATGGGTATCCACCTGGACCGCCTACACCTTCACGAAGATACAAATATAGACAAAATGCACAGTTTAGATCTAATTGAAAGAGGAGTAATACCAGATGATACCCTGATGAAGGACGTTAATGGTAAAGTAAAGGCCATTGTATTCACCCACGGGCACCTGGATCATATTGGTGCTGTGGCCAAACTGGCCCACCGATATGATGCCCCTATAATAGCAACCCCTTTCACCATGGCCCTCATAGAGAGAGTTGCAAAATGGGAACGGAAGTTCAAGTTTAATAATCCCCTGCAGATTCTAAATTCTGGTGAGAAATGTCAGATATCACCAGATATCACACTGGAGTTCGTACGTACTACCCATAGTATACCTCAGGCAGTAACACCGGCTTTACACACATCAGAGGGAATAATAGTTTATTCTAATGATTTCAAGTTTGATAATCATCAGAAAATCTCCCCACCACCAGACTATCAAAGATTCCTGGAACTGGGTGAAAAAGGAGTCTTGAGTCTTATAGTAGACTCAACCCGTGCCGCCGAGCGTGAGGAGGTTAAAACCCACTCAGAAAAGATAGCCCGGATAGTGCTCCAGGACATACTGGAACAACCTTTAAAAGATGACCAGGGAATTTTAATCACTACTTTCGCCTCTCATATTGAAAGAGTGCAGGCCATATGTGATATTGTAGGTCAGAGTGACCGTAAAATGCTCCTTATGGGTCGTTCCATGGAAAGATATTGTGGCCTGGCAGAAAAAATGGGAATACTTGACCTCCCTAAAAATGCCAGTATTTATGGTAGTCCCAAATCCATTAATCGGGCCTTGAGCCTGGCTGACGAAAAACGATCAGAATATGTGCTTTTAACCACTGGCCACCAGGGAGAACCAGATGCACTTCTGCCTAGGATAGCCAATGATAAAACCAGTTTCCTAGTACAGGCAGGAGACTATGTAATTATTTCCGCCCCAGTTATACCTAATCCTCTGAATAAGGCCAACCGTAATCTTTTAGAGATGCGGTTAAAATCAAAGGGTGCTAGAATATACACCAATGCCCACGTTTCTGGACATGCTGGTCGCGAAGACCACCGTGATTTTTTAAGGATGCTCAATCCAGCACATTTAATTCCAGCCCATGGAAATCTGGAAATGTTATCTGCTTATGCTGAATTGGCCGAAGAAGAAGGTTACCGCATCGGTAAAAATATTCATCTATTGCGAAATGGACAGGCCCAGGTTTTTAATAGAAACCCGGAAAACATGAAACCATGATCTTATTCAAGATTTAATAGGATTAAAATGGTTTAAAATAGAATAATGTTATTTTAAGGGTTTATTTCATTATTAAAAACCTCTATTATTACTTATTTTTATTTAATAAATTACTATTTTAATTATAAATTTAGGAATTAACAAAATAATCCTATTTTCACCTATTTTAATTATTAAAGCCTTTAAATAACCTATATTTAAATTTAAAACATTAAAAATTATAAAAAGCACACCAGACAAGCGATAATGTATTTTTCGCTTTTAAAACAATATTTCAAGGATTGATTAATAAAATGTCTTTCATAAGTAAAATAAAAAATAAAATAAAAAATTTAAATACAAAAGCTGAAGTTTTATCCGGAACCACCGTGGCCCTGGCACTTATACCCGAAGCTATTGCGTTTTCCATTATTGCCCACGTGAATCCATTGGTGGGCCTTTACTCTGCATTTATTATTGGGCTAATCACCGCCATGATTGGTGGCCGGCCAGGTATGATCTCTGGTGCCACCGGAGCCGTGGCCGTGGTAGTGGTGGCCCTGGTGATACAGCACGGTCCTGAATATTTATTTGCTGCCGTGGTTTTAATGGGAATCATACAGATAACTATTGGGTTGTTGAAGTTGGGAAAATTCATTCGTCTGGTGCCCCAGGCCGTGATGTTTGGTTTTTTAAATGGTCTGGCCATAATCATCTTTACTTCGCAATTTACCCAGTTTCAGACACCAGATGGTAGCTGGCTCACTGGACCAGTACTGTGGATTATGTTAGCCTTTGTAGGACTATCCATGGCCATTATTCACTTTTTACCCAAGGTTAGTAAGGCCATTCCCTCCGCATTAGCTGCTATTATGGCTGTTTCGGCCATTACCATTGTTTTTCAGATTCCCACTAAAACCGTAGGGGATATGGCCTCCATTGCCGGAGGACTTCCCGCATTCCACCTGCCTATGGTTCCCTTAAATTTAGAAACTCTGGCCATTATTTTTCCTTATGCACTCATAATGGCTATGGTAGGATTGATTGAAAGTTTACTGACCCTGAATGTAATTGATGAAATGACTGAAACCCGAGGAAGGGGAAATAAGGAAAGTGTGGCCCAGGGTGTGGCCAATACTGTCTGTGGTTTCTTTGGAGGTATGGGTGGATGCGCTATGATTGGTCAGAGTATCATCAATGTTACCTCTGGTGGTAGAAACCGAATTTCAGGAATTACTGCTGCATTAGGATTAATAATTATTGTGGTGGCAGGTGCCTCCCTGGTGGAACAAATACCCATGGCTGCCCTGGTGGGAGTGATGTTTATGGTGGCCATTGGAACTTTTGAGTGGGCCTCCTTTAGAATAATAAAAAAGGTGCCTAAAACCGACGTAATCGTGATGATAATTGTGGCATCAGTAACAGTTTTATTCCACAACCTGGCCGCGGCCGTTATTGTAGGAGTTATTATCTCAGCCCTGGCTTTTGCCTGGGAAAGTGCCCGCCGTATCCATGCCCACACCACTATTGACTCGGATAATGTGAAACACTACGAAATAGAAGGGCCTCTGTTTTTCGGATCAATAACTGCCTTTAAAGATATATTTGATTACAAAAACGATCCGGATGAGGTAATTATTGACTTTAATCAATCCAGTGTTCGGGATCATTCTGCCATTGAGGCCTTAAATTACATCACTGAAAAGTACGCTAAATGCGGTAAGAAGATCCATTTAAGGCATTTAAGTGAAGATTGCCGTCTGTTACTGGACAATGCTTCCGAGATAATTGAGGTTAATCACTGGGAAGATCCCCATTACAAGATTGCAGATGATATGTTAGAATAAGATTTTTGAAAAACAACAATGTTATATATTTAAATAATAATATATTTGGAAAAAGGAAACATATTTCCGGTGATAACATGCTTGAAATCATGGCACTAATAGCAGTCTTAATCATTTCATTGCTTCTAGTTATAAAATCAGCAGACATATTCGTGGACAATTTAGTAGAAATCGGCCTGGCACTAGGTATATCAGAAATAATACTAGGAGTTACCGCTTCAGCGGTGGGAACATCACTTCCCGAGTTCGGTTCGGCCATGATAGCCATTTTAACTGGAAATCCAGAGATGGGAATCAGTGTAGCCATAGGTGCAAGTATATGGAATATAGCTGGAATTTTAGGAATATCCACCATAGTAACCGGTTTAATTGTGGCTAAAAAAGAAGATATTAAAAGGGACGGAATAATGGCCCTTTTAACAGCATTAGTATTGACCATATTCATGTTCTTATTTGGAGAACTTACCTTTACATTGGGAATTATTCTGACCATTATGTATCTAGCTTATTTCTGGATATTGATCCGGGCCCAGAAAAAAGATCGCGCCGTAAATGGTATATCCGTACCCCATGAACATAAAAAGCCTATTACCAAAAAGAAGATTTTATATTTAATAATTGGTCTTGCGGGTTTGGCCGTGGGCTGTAGGATAATTGTCTATTCCACTGTGGAGTTAGCAGAAATTCTAAATATTCCTGCAGCTTTAGCCGGTATATTACTGGCCTTTGGTACCACTGCCCCGGAATTTTTCACGGTTTTAACTTCTGCACGTAAAGGATTAAGCCGCTTAGCCGTGGGAACTGTACTGGGCAGTAATATATTTAACATACTCATAGGTTTAGGAATACCTGCTCTATTTATTGCCATACCAGTAGAAACCATTACCAGTAATTTAGATGGTCCGGCACTGGTTTTAATAAGCATATTGTTATTATTACTGCTAAAAAAAGACATGAAACTAACTAGAATCTATGGAATAATTCTTTTAGCATCATATATAACTTATATTGGTTTAAGAATGGTTTATATGGGCTAATATATTTTATATTTTTTTTTATTTTAAAGAATTTCAATTATTTGTAAAATTTGATTTATAACTTTCAAATAATTTATAGTTAATATTAAAAAATAAATAACTAAAATCCACTTTGATATAGTTATCTATTCCCCGCCATATCTTATCATTAAAGATATTGAAATATGTTAAAATAAAATAAAATTAGTTAAATTAGAACCAATATTAGGCCAGAAAGATAGATTAATAGGAATATTATGCCGAAAGTGAATATGCCTAAAAAAATGTATTTATCATAACCTTTTGAAACATAAAGATCTTCTTCTTCAATGATTTTTTGATTTGGAGGAGTTTTATTTATTTTCTTTTTTCTTGAAGTTTTTATTTTCTTTTTCCTTCCCATTTAAATCATACTCCCATGAACTTGAATTTAAAATTTGACATTAAACTGTCTCATAGCATATTTAACCATCATAATTTTATGCTCAAAAAGAGTAAATAGTATTAAAAGTGAAGGAGCAGAACTTTTCAAGAAATTTAAAAATATATAGTACCTTAAAATAATAAATGATTAATTAGAATTATTTTATATAATGACCAGTGTAATTTAATAGAGTTTAATAATTAGAAAATATATTTTATATCTTTAATTTAGGCGAATGGGTATGAATAAAGAAGTTACCTTAATAAAATATTGTAATTGGTGTGGTGATCCTTTTGAAGTAAAATCACCCAATCAGAAGTATTGTCCATCCCGTGAAAAGGATTGCAGCAAAGAAGCTAAGCGTGAAAGCTGGCGTAAAGCTTCCAATAATTATAGGAATAACTATAAAAACGTTTTAAATATTTCACAAGTATATAAACTTGGATCTGGATGGCTGAGCAGCACACCAAAAAATGATTTTAATGAAGAATATCAGGCTATTCAGAAAGAAAAGAAGCGGTTAAATATTAATGGCATAGCAATAGGATTACCTTTATGGGTACAGATGACAGCTGGATTGTCTATGAGAAACTTCCTACCCCGGGTAAATTTTTCCATGGGAGAAATTTGGCCACTTTTAATAGCTTTATTGGCATTTATAGTCTTTGTTCTGATTTTGGGATACCATTATAAATAATACTATTTTCTTTTTTTAATAATAATTAATCATAAAAATAAAAAAGTGGCAGGCATTATAAACCTGCTCTTTCCACAATTACATCGGCCACATCTTTGGCAGATTTAAATGGGAAATCTTCTGCAGTCAGTACTTCGCCAGCATCGCCCGCTTTAAGTTTAACATCTCCAGATTTACAGGTGGTTTCTGCTCCATCTGGAAATGCTCCCAGAAGTTCTTCAGGTGTTGCTATAGGGAAATCTGCTCCGGCTAAGGCCCCAACAATTTGTGCATGTATTTCTTTTTTAACAGACATTTTTTCATCTCCTATTGATTTTACTTACACTATAACTATAGTTAAATATAAATATATACTAAACCGTCATTATAATATACTAAGTATATTTCAATGCACAAACATGACCTTTAAGGTTAAGAGGGAAACCTTTATCAGTCATTTTAGCCAGAATAAACATTATGGAAAATGTGAATGAATTAAATAATCCGCAGATTTATGACAGTAAGGCCAAATTAGAGGCCATACACCAGGATATTAAACGTTTGATGGAAAGGTCCAATCAAGAATATCTTGATCTAATGTTAGCAAATTTAAAAAAGGATTTTATTAATTCACTCACATCTTATGTAGCCGATGATGTAGAAAGCGACTTGGAAAGAGGTATGGTGGATCCCTGTGAAATGAGGCCCACCTGCAAATCAAGATTCACCGAGTTCTTGAACCATAATGCAGATCTCATCAAGCAAGATTCCGTTTCCAAAGAAACTATAGACGAAAAAAAGGCCGAATTAAGTGAAATAAGAAAAAGCGCACCCTTTGATAAGTGTGAAGTTTGCTTTTCTGAAGTTAACACACTTTTCGACAAACAATTAAAACTTATTAGTTCACGTCAAATATACCAGGCCGACGAAGAAGAAAAACCAGACATCTCCACTATTCCCGAAGAAATCATGGTTAAAACTATACTGGAACCTTTATCCAATAAACAAAGACTACAGATACTCAAATCAATGGCCTCAGAGACAAAATCCTTTACCGCCCTCTCTGAGTTAACGGGCCTTCGTGGAGGTAATTTACTCTTCCACATACAAAAATTAGTGGAAAGTGAACTCATACTACAACGCCACGAAAGAGGCGATTACATGATTACTAATAAAGGATTTAATCTATTAATAATACTGGCTGATTTTTATAAATTTTTGGAAAATGAATAAATAGAATCCTAAAATGGGCCAAATCATCAATAAATAGATTAATAATTTAAATTGTTAACTTTTTATTATATTATAATTATTTATCCTATTATCAGAAGAAAATAATCTCTAAATACCTAAATCGAGATAGTATCAGAATATAATAATATAATGAATTACTAAAATAAAGTTTAAGTTTTTAATCAAAATATAATTTCCAATTAAAATCATTCAAAATCCTGGAGAATTCACATGACCAGTTACCATCACAAACTAAAAAATTTTCTATCAATTTTCTTAAGAGGCCTCTTTATGGGATCCGCCGATATCATGCCCGGGGTTTCTGGAGGAACCATCGCCCTTATTACTGGAATATACGAGCGTTTAGTACACTCCATTAGTAAAATAAACTTTAAATTTATAAAACCACTTTTAAAGGGCCAATTTAAAGAATCGTGGAGCATATTAAAAAAAGAAGTTGATTTCCAGCTATTTATTCCTTTACTTATGGGAATAGGATTAGCCGTATTGACCCTTTCCAAGTTAATGGGTTTTTTATTATCTAATTATGCTGCTTTCACCTATGCCTTCTTCTCTGGTTTAATTCTGGCTTCGGCCTACATTGTTTATTCTGAAATAGATGGTTTCTCAGTAAAGAACCTCAGTTTCGGAATTATTGGATTTGTTTTAGCCTTTATATTCGTAGGCTTGAATCCTATTTCCGCCAATCACACCTTACCTATTATCTTCTTTTCTGGTATGCTGGCTATCTGTGCTATGATATTACCTGGAATATCCGGAGCCTTCCTTCTACTGCTTTTAAACCAGTACGAGTACATGATCAATGCCCTGAATAGCCTATCTATTACCGAAATCATAACCTTCATGACCGGGGCCTTGATTGGTATACTTTCATTTTCCAGGTTACTGGATTACCTTCTAAGGAATCATGAACATGTTACCATGTCATTTCTGGTGGGATTAATGTTAGGTACCCTTAGATTACCCTATCAAAAGATTGATTTAAGTGAAACCAGTTCCATTATTATTTCCTTAGTACTGGGATTAATTGCCTTTGGAATAGTCATGTTAATGGAGAAAAAATTCAGATACATTGATTATTAACATT